>NZ_JAUDRJ010000003.1:6777003-7068159 GCF_030382115.1 Nostoc sp. GT001 | reverse complement strand
GCTTGANNNAAGAAAGCTAACCGATGTNNNAAGGCGCTTATTTTGGTTGATGGGCAGCTTGTTCCATCTAACCAAGATAAAGTCTCTAACGCGCTCTAAGTATAGGAAAAGTAACTCATTTACACCNNNATTAACGTGCGGCAGACTTTGCTTAATGTTTGTATTAATAAGGGTGCAAGCGCTATTGCCTGTTTTCGGTCATAACCTCAAGCAACGCCGATATCACACCAAATAGATTTATTTAAAACGTCTTGTGCGTCTAGCTGCTACTGCCTTACGTTTGCGTTTTTCTATTGGTGTTTCAAAGTGCCGATGATATTTCACATCAGCTAATATCCCAGCTTTGGAAACCTGGCGTTTAAACCGACGCAAAGCTGAGTCTATTCCTTCGTTCTCTCCTAGAACCACCTGGGTCATTCTTCTCTTTTCCTCATCATCAATAGTTTCCATTCTAATATTACCCTCAACCTTAGTAAAACCCCTCTGAGCTAAAGTCATGATTAAGAGGCTATTCGTCCGGTTGAGGCGGGTTATGTGTACTTCTATCTCGTAAAATCGGTACTTAACTAAAAGTTAATCTAAGTGTCCTAATGCACTCTCAGAACCAATAGAGAGGATGGGGAAATTATAATGCTAAATTTTTCTGACTGTACTCTGAATAGGGTAATAATGTAATCTTAGTTACTAAGATATATGATAAAAACAGATTTTAAAAGTTTATTCTGCCCTCATTTAGTAATTTATATCCAGTTGCTAATGCTGTAAAAGCAATTATGAAATTCCATAAGCTAGTAGGCTTTAAAATAACTCCACCGCTTAAGAAAACTAGTACTATGCCAATGCCTAGAAAAATCCATCCTAAGTTACCAGTTTCTCTTTGAAAAAAGACTAATGCAAAGATACCTATCATCGTTGCTAAAACTGAAGCTGTAGCAGGTAAGCTACGGTAAAAATATGAATAGTAACCGCTAACAAATATGATGTTTTGACCAAAAAAGTATAATCCGGTGAAAAGTAGAATTAAACCTATAAGTTTGATTAACAACCTGCCCATACATAATATTTTGATGTTTTTAATGGTTCAAGCCAATTTTTATCCGATTATAGTGGGGTTTTTAATTCTTGCCAAATTTTTACCTTCATTGAATTTTATTTGCGTAAATATACTTAAAATAAATCCAGACTGTCTGAAAATGCCAGTACAAGTAAAGTTGATTACATCAAGTAGTCCTTGCCAGCGTTTTATCAAGGTGCTTTAATAGCGATGTCTGACGACAAGAAGCAGAGCTTCTACGCATTCTGCAAAATAGTCTCACTTAGAGAATATGTACAAAATTTGCAGCGACTCGACATCGCTGCTGGTGTTGATAAAATTACAAACTCAAAACATTAAACTCAAAGATATGACAAGCTAGTAGCATATCTTTGACACTAAATTCTCCCCAAAGCTGAATAGGAGCATACATGGAGCCAATTATTGCTATAGTTTTAGCCCTTATAGGTTATGCATTAGGTTCTGCAAAACTGATTAATCAAGGAAATGAAGCCCTAGTGGAACGCTTAGGGCGGTATCATCGCAAACTTAAGCCGGGGCTGAACTTTATTGTTCCCTTGGTAGATCAGATTGTAATGGAAGATACTACACGAGAGCAGTTTACAGACATCAAACCTCAGAATGTAATCACCCAAGATAATATTTACGTAGAAGTGGACGCTATTGTATACTGGCGTATTCGAGATATTGAGAGAAGCTTTTACGCGATTGAGGATCTCCAAGGGGCATTAACACAGATAACCACAACTACGCTCCGAGAAATCATTGCCCAAAATACCCTAGAGCAGACCAACGTCTCTAGAGCAGAGATGGACTCAGCTATCCTAGATCAGTTGAATCATATAACGGCAGATTGGGGAGTTGAGATTCTCCGGTTAGATATTCAGAGAATTACTCTACCTGAGAGTGTGCGAAAGTCTAGGGAAGAAGAACAAGCCGCCGTCATCAAAAAACGGGCACTGATTACCGAAGCAGAAGGGGAAAAGGAAGCTGCAATTAAGAAAGCAGAAGGAACTATGGCTTCAGTGCAAATCATTTCTCAAGCTCTACGTGCCAATCCCGATAGTAGAGACATTCTGCGGTATCTCGTGGCTCAAGATTATGTAGATGCTAGCCAAAAACTTGGTGAGAGTAGTAATGCCAAAATTGTCTTTGTAGACCCAGCCAATTCAACTGACATGTTTCAGGAGTTGATAGCCGAGTCGGTAACTCAAGAAGGTAACGGCAAAAAAATTGAAGAACGCTAATATCTAACAATCAGGCTGTGCGGCTTGTCTGAATAAGGCATCGGCTACTAGTGAAACATCGCGCATTTCTTGAACATCGTGAACTCGGAGGATATCAGCGCCATTAAAAATAGCAGCACAACAAGCTGCTGCCGTTCCCCAAACTCGTGCTTTGGGATCTGGTTGATTTAAAATGCGACCAATAAAACTTTTACGAGATGCTCCTACCAAGATAGGACAGTCGAGTGGTGCGAGCGATCGCAAGCCGCGAAAGATTTCTAAATTTTGCTCATAGTTTTTAGCAAAACCAATACCAGGATCGATAATAATTTTTTCTAGGTCAATACCCGCAGTAGTTGCAGCCTCAATTTGCCGAGCCAAAAAACTATAAATCTCACCGAGCAAATCTTGATAATCGGTCTGTTGTTGCATTGTCTGTGGTGTTCCCCGGATGTGCATTAAAATCATCGGCACACCTAATTCTGCGACTGTTGGCAACATTTCTGAGTCAAAAGTGCCGCCAGAAATATCATTAATAATATCTGCTCCAGCTTCTACAGATGCCTTGGCGACAGCAGCACGGGTTGTATCTACAGAAATCGGGACTGAAATCTCTGGTCTTAACACCTGTAATACCGATAGTACCCGGTCAAGTTCCTCCGCCAGAGTTATTTGCTTTGCCCCTGGTCGAGTTGATTGACCGCCCACATCGATGATGTCAGCACCAGCAGCCACCAGTGCTTGCGCCTGTATTAAAGCGGCAGAGGAAGTGTTAAACTCACCCCCATCACTAAAGCTATCGGGCGTTACATTTAAAATGCCCATCAAATAAGTCCGCTGTCCCCAATTGAAACAGCGTCCTCGAATTATCAAGTTCCTTGGCATAAAACAGGAGTCAGAATGGGCTAAACGCCCCGCTACCGCTAACAGGAGTCAGAATTCAGAATACTCCATCCCTTCAGGTGTGGAGTATCAACTCTTGAAAAATATTTTAATTTTCTTTCGCCCACAAAGAGCAATCTTTTTAAGCAATATTCATAACCCAGTCGTACAAAATTCAATTCTGAATTCTGACTACTGAGTTCTGAATTCTTCTTATCTACATTAGGCATTCCCATGCTCTGCATGGGAACGAGAAAAAAGCACATCACACTGATTTAAAATTCACAATCCGAGCGAAACTCTCAGGTTCTAGACTTGCTCCTCCTACGAGGACACCATCAATTTCTGGTTGAGCCATAATCTCATCAATATTATTCGGCTTGACTGAACCGCCATATTGAATTGAGACATTTGGATTAGTCAACTTGCTACGAATTAAGCCAATTATTCGATTAGCTTCTTCTGCTTCACAAGTGTCACCAGTACCAATGGCCCAAATCGGTTCATAGGCAATCACCAAATTATCCTGATCGATATCTACCAAGCCTTTGTCGAGTTGGAGAGCAATCAGTGATTCAGCTTCTCCCGCATCTCGTTGTTGTTTGGTTTCGCCAACACAGAGAATTGGAGTCAACCCAAACCTTTGAGCAGTTCGGAGGCGCAGATTAACGGTGGCGTCCGTTTCCCCAAAATATTGCCGTCGTTCGCTATGACCGACAATCACAAAGCGTACACCGCTTTCTGTCAGCATCGGGCCAGAAATCTCACCCGTATAGGCTCCATATTCTTCCCAATGGATATTTTGTGCCCCCAGTTGGATGAGGCTACCGTGCAAGGTCTTGGACAAAACACTTAAATCAGTGAAAGGAGGACACAATATCACTTCTCGCCCTTGGGGGGTTTCTTCTAAGTGGGGCAGAAATCCTTGTAAAAACTCCTGGGTTTCTGCCTGGGTTTTGAACATTTTCCAGTTGCTAGCAATAACGATTTTCCGCACAGGTAATTTAGTCAAGATCCTAACGCGTTATATTTAGATGCATTTTTCAGTTTATGACTTTTTGTTAGCCATTAGTCACTTGTACTGAGCGAAGCCGAAGTATTGGTCATTGGTCATTAGTTATTTATTATTCTCCCCCGCTCCCTGCTCCCCTGCCCCCCTCCTCCCTAATCTGCACAAACCTCTGTTAAAAATAACTAGGATAAGAGACAGGGCTAATTTAAAAATCCCAAATTTCAAATCTAAAATTGACATGACTTCGACATTGCCCGTGCCTGAACCTCATCAAAGCGATTCTGCTAACCCTGACGCAAATTCTCTCAGCTGGGAGGAAGAATTGGATAGTGCTATTTTCAGTTTTGAAGACATTCAGACGGAACTGAACTATAAACAAGCACAAACAGCGTTGCGAAACTTGGTAGCCAATCTCGACCTTACTCCCCAAGAAAAAACCGGGTTAGAGACGGAAATTGCTGAGTTGGAAACCATGCTGGGAAAGTTAGACCGCATGGTAGTGCAGATTGCGACTTTTGGCATGGTGGGACGTGGGAAGTCTTCTCTACTCAATTCTTTGGTTGGGCAAACGGTATTTGAAACTGGGCGCTGCACGGTGTCACCCGTACTGCCCAAACAGTTAATTGGAGTATTAGCGAGGAGATGATTGGGGAAACTGAACGTGCTTTGCGTGTCACTCTCCCTGGTGTAGGTCAATCTCAAGTGGAATTAATTGATACTCCGGGGTTAGATGAAGTAGATGGTGCAACCCGCGCCGCCTTAGCTGAACAGATTGCCAAACAAGCAGATTTGATTTTGTTTGTGATCTCTGGCGACATGACAAAGCTGGAATACGCCGCCCTTTCTCAGTTGCGGGAAGCAGGTAAACCGATCATTCTGGTATTTAACAAAGTAGACCAGTATCCAGAAGCAGACCGGATGGCAATTTATCACAAAATCCGGGATGAAAGGGTGCGGGAATTACTTACACCTCTAGAAATTGTCATGGCTGCGGCATCGCCATTGGTGAAGACAGCAATTCGTCGCCCTGATGGTACGAGGGGCATACAGTTACGTACAGGGAATGCCCAAGTCGAGGAACTGAAGCTGAAAATATTGGAAATTTTGCATCGTGAGGGTAAAGCCTTGGTTGCCCTCAATACTATGCTTTATGCCGATATTGTAAATGAGCAGTTGATAGAACGAAAACTAATGATTCGGGAACAGAATGCCAATCAGTTGATTTGGAAGGCTGTGATGACTAAAGCATTAGCGATCGCACTCAATCCTGTAACTGTGGTAGATATTCTGAGTAGTGTGGTAATTGATATTGCTCTAATTTTGGGTTTATCTAAACTCTATGGCTTCTCGATGACCGAAGCTGGGGCTGTACAATTGCTACAAAAAATTGCCCTGAGTATGGGCGGTATCGGTGCTAGTGAATTGTTAGCAAATTTAGGCTTGAGTGGATTAAAAACTTTACTTGGGATCTCTGCAACAGCTACGGGTGGCATTGCGCTAGGCCCTTATATATCGGTAGCAATTACCCAAGGAGGAGTAGCTGGTGTTTCTTCTTACGGTATTGGACAAGTTACCAAAGTTTATTTAGCAAATGGCGCAACTTGGGGGCCTGATGGGTCGAAAGCAGTAATTAATCGGATATTGGCAAACTTGGATGAGACTTCAATTCTTAACCGGATTAAAGATGAATTACTCCACAAAGTAAAACTCAAAAAGTGATGCATCAATAAGCTTTGGTTAGCCATATTTATGCTTATATTTGATTCGTCAAGAAAAGCTTAAGGTGTCATTCGCTTTACCATCAGACGAATCAATGAGCCATAAATCATTGCTTCACTTAACTCTGTGTACAACTCATAATCCTTACTCAAACGCCGAAATCGATTGCGACATCTAATTTGTGAATGTACAGGTGTGCTACCAACTGCGCTATGACCCCTTAGAGAATGTTTTAAAAGGGTCTTTTGCTCTCATAATTAGCACAGCCAAGCATTTAAGTATATAGCGAGAACCTTAGTTTTTCGTTGTACTTACCGTAGTCCAGAAGGCAAAAATTATACTTTTTGGTACTTTGAAAACATCTTCTTAAAATCAGGTATATATAGTTACTGAGTTATTATTACTTTGTCAAGCTTTCTGGAAACTAAATTTTAAATATCTCTTCTAGCACTCAGCACTCTCTAGGATACTTGCAACAAATAGGTCATACAATGCCCCATCAAAAAGTAAACTACTAACATGGCAGCAGCAGCCAGAGCAACCAATGTACCAGCCAACATTAGAGAAAATTCTTTACTCTCGTAGGCTTTTTCCATTAAGTGCAGCGACCACGCTACCAGGGCTACATCAAAAAGCAAAATAGGAAGCAACATATTTCTTAATATTTGTTAATACTTGTAAAATAATATTAACACCCTTTTCAGGAAGTGTGTCTAACCTTAGATGGATGTCATTAAATGGGGAATGATGGATCAAGATAATGTTCTGACTGGCACGTTGCGATCGCGCAAGTAACTTTTAATTTCTGCTACGCTTAATTGTCCGTAATGTAACAGTGATGCAAGTAATGCGGCTTCAGCTTTGCCTTGGGTTAGGGCAGTGTAGATATGTTCACAATTACCTGCACCACCAGAAGCAATAACTGGAATTTCTACAGCATCGGCAATTGCTCGTGTGATCTCAATGTCATACCCGGCTTGGGTTCCATCCGCATCCATACTTGTGACTAGCAGTTCTCCGGCCCCCGTTTTTCAACTTCCTGCGCCCACAATAGGGCATCTAAGCCCGTATTTTCTCTGCCACCCCGCACATACACATCCCAACCTGGATTTTCCGGGTTATTTCTGCGTCTGGCATCAATAGCAACAACTATGCACTGATTACCAAAGCGATCGCTGGCCCGATTAATCAAGTCTGGATCACGCACCGCCGCAGAATTAATACTAACTTTATCTGCGCCCGCTCGTAACAAAGCTTTAACATTTTCTAAGGATTGAATGCCACCACCTACAGTCAATGGAATAAAGACCTGTTCAGCAGTGCGGTAGACCACATCTAAAATTGTAGCTCGGTCTTCATGAGTAGCTGTAATATCCAGAAATACTAACTCATCAGCACCTAGCTTCGTTGTAAACCTTGGCCAGCTCTACCGGATCGCCTGCATCTTGGAGATTAACAAAGTTAACTCCTTTTACAACCCGTCCCGCCTTCACATCTAAGCACGGTAAGATTCTTTTAGATAACATAATAACTTTTGTACTTCTGGGTAAATGACCGGAATTTAAATTTTAAATTGGCGCGGGTATTCTCAACCGAAAATTTTCATGGGTATTGGGTATGGGGCAGGGAGGCAGAGGACAAGGGGACAAAGAGAATTGGGGACAAGGGTCTAACTTTTGTCACCCTGCCTCCCCTGCTCCCATGCCCCTCTGCCTCCCTGCCTCCCCCACTCCCTAGTCCCTTATAAAGTAGATAGCTGAATTATGGCGATAATCTCATCGAAAAAACAGCCTCCAGAACCCAACGGAGAACCAAAACAGCGTCGAGAGTCGGCGAAAGCACCATCCACAGAAAATATTTTGAAGCCTGAAGCTGCTATTGATGAGCAAGAACAGCAAGAAGAAGGTATTCGACCACACCGATTTGCTGATTACATTGGGCAAAAAGATTTAAAGGATGTGTTAGATATTGCCATCAAAGCAGCCAAGTCTCGTGGTGAGGTACTGGATCACTTGCTGCTGTATGGGCCGCCAGGATTGGGCAAAACCACAATGGCAATGATTTTAGCATCGGAAATGGGGGTAAATTATAAAATTACCAGTGCGCCAGCCCTAGAACGTCCACGAGATATTGTTGGGCTACTGGTGAACATGAAACCAGGAGATATCTTATTTGTGGATGAGATTCATCGCCTCTCACGGATGACGGAGGAAATTCTCTATCCAGCAATGGAAGATTATCGCTTAGATATTACTATTGGTAAGGGTTCTAGCGCTCGGATCAGAAGTTTGCCGCTATCAAAGTTTACCCTAGTAGGGGCTACAACCCGTGTGGGTGCTTTAACTTCACCACTGCGCGATCGCTTTGGTTTAATTCAAAAACTCCGATTTTACGAAGTTGACGAGCTGACTCAAATTGTACTGCGAACCGCTCAATTACTCAAAACCCCGATCACAGAAGATGGAGCCACAGAAATTGCCTGTCGTTCCCGCGGAACACCACGTATTGCTAATAGGTTACTAAAGCGTGTGCGTGATTATGCGGAAGTAAAAATATCTGGGGAAATTAATGAAACCATTGCATCCGAAGCATTGCAACTATTCCAAGTAGATCCTTGCGGTTTAGATTGGACAGATCGCCAAATGTTAAGTGTGATAATTGAACAATTTAACGGCGGGCCCGTAGGTTTAGAAACAATGGCAGCAGCTACAGGTGAAGATACTCAAACAATTGAAGAGGTGTACGAACCTTACCTCATGCAAATTGGGTATTTAACTCGGACTCATCGTGGAAGGATGGCGACTAAGGCAGCATATAAGCATTTGGGATTCACGCCGCCTAATGAACAGTTGTCATTATTGTAATTATGGGGGTTGGGCAAAACAGTGCTGAGTAATGAGTTAGGAGTTAGGAGTTAGGAGTTAGGAGTTAGGAGTTAGGAGTTAGGAGTTAAAAGTTAGGAGTTATTCTCCCTTCTGCCCCACTCAGCACTCTTGAGGGGCATTGGGCATTGGGCATTAGGCATTGATACTCGTAAATGAGCCTTTGAACTCCATTCCTCTGCCCCATACTCAATGACAAATGACAAAGAACAAATTAGGTAAACCTAGATGATTAAATTGATTGGTATTTTTCTCAGTCTGTTACTTGTGTTTGGCTGGGGTACTCCAGTTATGGCACAATCTCAGCCGCCCATTACTCAAGAACAGTTAAAACAAGGTGATGAGTGGGCAAATCAAGCGTTTATAGCGACGAATCAAGGTGACTTTGCTACGGCTGAAACTTACTGGACAAAGATTATTGAGCAATTTCCTACGAATGCCGGGGCGTGGAGTAACCGGGGAAATTCGCGGGTGAGTCAGAATAAATTGCCAGAGGCGTTGGCAGATTATAACAAAGCCATAGAACTAGCACCAAATGTCACCGATCCATATTTAAATCGGGGTGCGGCGTTGGAAGGGATGGGAAAATGGGATGATGCGATCGCAGATTATAATCATGTCTTAGAACTCGATCCTAACGATGCGATGGCATATAACAATCGCGGCAATGCCAAAACAGGTTTAGGAAAATGGGAAGATGCGATCGCAGACTATAAAAAATCTAATGAGATAGCCCCAAATTTTGCCTTCGCCCGTGCTAACTACGCCCTCGCTCTGTATGAAACTGGTCAAAAAGAGCAAGCAATCCGCGAAATGCGAAATATCGCCCGTAAATACTCCAAGTTTGCTGATGTGCGTGCCGCTCTCACAGCTGCATATTGGGTAAATGGAGAACAAGGTGAAGCCGAAAGCAACTGGGTAGCAGCTTATGGACTTGATAGCCGCTACAAGGATATCGACTGGGTAAAAAATATCCGCCGNTTGGCTCCCAGCCTAGTTACAGCTTTGGATAAGTTCTTGAAAATCAAGTAGAGGCGTTTATCATGACTCATTTTGGTATCATCTGTCCTGGTGCAGCAACCGGCCCCCTCAACACCATGCTTCCCTTGGGACAGGAACTTCAACGGCGTGGGCATCGCGTCACCTTCTTTGGCTCACTCGATACTCAATCTAAGGTACTGGCAGCAGGAATAGAATTCCAAGCAATTGGTGAAAAAGATTTTATTCCTGGCTCAACAGCAGAAACCTTTGCTAAATTGGGTCAACTGCGTGGATTGGCTGCGTTGCGATACACTATTGACCTGCTGAAGCGTGTTTCATCTGTGACACTCCAAGAGGCTCCAGCAGCAATTAAAGCAGCAGGCGTAGAAGCTTTGCTAGTAAACCAAAGTTCAGTAGAGGGAGGGACAATTGCCGAGTTTCTGAAAATTCCTTTTATTACTGTATGCAGCGCCGTGGTGCTGAATCGAGAACCTAGCATTCCTCCTTTTTTCACAACTTGGAACTATAACCCATCTGGGTGGGGACGCTTACGCAACCAAATGGGTTACACGTTACAGAATAACGTCGTCAAACCACTTCAAGATTTGATCAATGAATATCGTCGAGAGTGGAAATTACCCCTGTACTCTAGTCTTAAAGATAGTTACTCTCCACTTGCTCAAATAAGTAATGCACCTGCTGAGTTTGAATTTCCCAGAGAAGAATTACCTCCTTGGTTCCATTTCACGGGAAGCTATCATACTTCAGCCAGTCGAGCAACTGTTTCTTTCCCTTATGAAAAATTGACAGGGAAACCATTAATTTACGCTTCGATGGGAACATTGCAAAACCGTCTGATTTGGGTTTTTCAGACTATTGCTTCAGCTTGTGAAGATTTGGATGCTCAGTTAGTGATTTCTCTGGGGGGTTCTGCTAAACCAGAATCACTACCACACTTGGCAGGAAATCCTTTAGTAGTTGAGTATGCACCTCAATTAGAAGTGCTGGAGAAAGCCACCCTCATGATTACTCATGCGGGAATGAATACAACAATGGAATGTCTCAAAAAAGGAGTGCCAATGGTGGCGATTCCAGTTGCTAATGACCAGCCAGGAGTAGCAGCGCGGATTGCTTGGACAGGGGCGGGTGAGCTTATCACTCTCAAAAAACTGAATGTTCCCCGATTGAAAAATGCTATCAAGCGGGTGTTGGCAGAAGAATCTTATAAACAGAATGCGCTCAGATTACAAGCAGCTACTCTCGCGGCTGGGGGGGTAAATCGAGCGGCTGATATTATTGAGCAGGCCGTATCTACAGGTAAGCCTGTCTTGGCTTAAACAAAGTAATAACGATATTTCTCAGTTTTTATAGTAACTGTAGAATTTGGCGCTAAATAGTAGTTAGTAATACCTTAGAGAATGCAATGGAAAAATTGAAATATACCACTAAAAGCGAAACAGATAGGGTATTTAGCGTATTTGACACTTTCAAACAAGATGCTGAAGATACTAAAGACTCTCGTACAAATGATGTCATAAGTGCTAAAGAGCCAGTTCTAACAATGTCCTCTCTTGGACAGTTTGGGCGATTCGGTAATCAGCTATTCCAGTATGCTTTTCTGAGAATCTGTGCAAAAAAAAATGGAGCAAGAGTAGAGTCTCCTCCTTGGATTGGACAAACTCTCTTTGGTCATAAGGATGCCCCCATTTCCAAGCGCTTACCTCCTGCAATTGAGTCCTGCAATTTTAGAGAAAGTTTATTTGAGATTATTCCAGAATTTATCCCTTATCTTGAAAAACTTGCTGATGCGAAAAGTTCCTATGTGGGTTCAGAAGCTCTAGAAGAGGGTCTTGCTAACGTCGATATCTGGGGTTTCTTCCAATTACCAACCCATTTACTAGCGCCATACAAAGAATACTTTCGTTCGCTCTTCCAGCCCGTTCAGGAGCTAAAAATTCCGTTGGTCAATACTCTAAATATTCTCCGTTCTAAAGGTAAAACAATCATTGGAATTCACTTACGCCGAGGTGATTATATTGCAGAGGTTAGGGCTAGTTTTACGTTAGTATTTCCTGCAAAATGGTATTGTGAATGGCTAGATGAGATATGGGAAAACTTAGAAGAACCGATTCTCTTTCTTTGCAGCGATGATATCGACAGCATTCTTCCAGAATTTGAAAAATTTTCTCCTGTGACTTCGAGAGATTTGGATGTAAATTTGCCAGAAGAAATGAAAGAGTTAAATATAGAGTTCTACATAGACTTTTTCATGTTGAGCAACTGTGACATAGTATGTATTAGCAATAGCGTCTTTAGCTTTGCCGCTTGTATGCTTAACGAGGGTGGAGAAACTTTTATCCGTCCCCATTGGGATTTTTCTACAAAGTTCATAGCTTTTGATCCTTGGAATAGTGAACCACTGTTACGGTTAGGGGGTAAAGAACCTAAATTCTTCAAAAGTTTGGTTGATATTTTGTATGTTACATATATCACCCAAGGGATATGGATAATGCTCAAATCCATATTTATCTATGTTCCTAAGAGCCGGATCAAAGGGTTGCAACTTCGAGCATACTTGGGTTACCAAATCCAAGGTATTTTAGGTATAGTTAAGAGCTTATTGTATACATTAGGTTGGGATTCTTTATGGAAAAAACCGGGTTTACTTAGCTCTAAATAGTACAGTTTTTTGCTCATCTTTGAGAATTAATTAAGCTGCATTAAAAAGGGCTTATATGGATCACAGCAAGGTAGGCGAGGCAAGTCGAGCCATTGATATTATTGAACAACTCGTTACTATATAGGCAAACCTGTTTATCTAGTCAAACATAAAATGCTATGTGCGATCGCTCCCACCCCATGCCATCACATTCTCTCACTCTTCACGCTAAACTAGAACTTGTCTGCAAAACAGACTGATTTTGCTGGCGTTTCCCCTTTACCACCATCTTCACACCACCTGCTGGGCTAAATAGCAAACCCTTACGTACTGGTTGCACAGGTTTACTATCAGCCAGTTCCATCTTCCAGTGAGACAGCACTTTTGCCAACACCAATTTCATCTCAAACAAGGCAAATGCCATACCAATACAGCGACGGTTGCCGCCACCAAAGGGTAAATACTCATAAGGAGAAAATTGCCGTTCCAGAAAACGCTCTGGCTTAAATTGCTTCGACTCAGGATATAAATCTTCTCGATGATGGGTCAAATAAATAGAGGGATTGAGCAAAGTACCAGGTTCAAAGTTGTATTCTCCAATTTGTAGCGGTGATTTGACCACTCGATTTAGTGCCGATATCGCCACTGGGTAAAGGCGTAGGGTTTCAGAACAGACAGCATTCAAATAAGGCAATCGGAAAATAGCGTTTGGATCTGGTTGTTCACCCAACTTATCTAGTTCTTGCAGCAGTTTTTCACGCACCTGTGGTAGATGATGAATCCAGTACAGGGCCCATGATAAGGAAGTTGCAGTAGTTTCGTGACCCGCCACTAATAGCGTCATCAGTTCATCACGTAATTCCAAGTCTGTCATCGGCTCTCCCGCCTCATCACGAGCAGCCATCATCAAAGATAGAATATCAGTCCGAGATGGATCGGGTTGTGCTTTGCGTTCTTGAATCTGGGCGTAGATGAGTTGATCGATTTGCTGCCGTAAACGCAAGTATTTTCCCCAAGGACTCCACGCTCCTAAATCCCGTCGCATTGCTGGGAAAAGAAGCAGAATTGTTCTTAATATGGGGATTTTGGGATTTAGGATTGTAATTAGGAGTTCATTGAGTTTTTCATAACGTGGCCCATCTTCTAGACCAAATACAGCCTTCAAAATCACTTGGAAAGAGATTGCTTGCATAGAAGGCAGAACTGCAAAGGTTTCTCCAACCTGCCACTGATTAATCACTTGCTGAGTGATGTCGCGGATTAATTCACCATAAGCTAGCATTCGTTCCCCATGTAAGGGTGGTGTCAATAGCTTTCGTTGTCGCTGATGAGGCTTTCCTTCCAACGCCAGTAGTGATTGGCGTCCTAATAAAGGCGATCTAATCCCTGCTGGCTCACCAGAGTCTAACTGTTTTGGATCTGTAGTAAAAATCTGCTGAATCGCTTGGGGATTGCTAATGAAAACTTGAGCAGGAGAATTTTGTCCTAGCTGAAGGGTGAAGATATCACCATAACGTTTAGCACAGTCTTCTAGGTATTCTAAAGGATTAGTCAGCCATTGATACGTCTGTACCCAAGGGTGAGTTTGAGGGCCGTTAGGCAGTTTAAGTGCAGACATTTTTATTAATCTCCCAATGATTAAAGCAAGATTGTTATCAGTCAGTCATTCATGCACCCGTAGCTTGATTAATCTTAGACCACAAATTGGGGAGATGAACTCACCAAAAACTTGGGTCTGAAGCCCCGTCCTTTGAAGACGAGCTTTTTATCATCGGTGACAGGACTTTAAATGAGTAATGAGTAATGAGTGGATGAAAAATGGGTATTTACTCATTACTCATTACTTATTACTTATTACTCCAGAATCACCGACCCTTCAGGGCAGTGAGTATGTCAACAATTTTTGAATCTGTCTTGGAGTCAATTCCTGCACATTACGCAAAACTACTGCTGCTCCTGCTGCTATTAGTGTCTCACTGTATGCATCACTACGCGCTGCTGTTTCCTGGACATGGGGCGGTAAAACGCCTACACCAATCCAAGGGCGAGAAGAATCTAGACTCCGCGCTTTCTCGACGGTATACATATCTGCTACCGTATCTCCCACATACACGATCGCTAATCTTTCCTCAATTCCATTATCTAACTCCCGAACTGTAGCGAAAAGTCCCGTAGGATCAGGTTTCCCCGGTGCATCTTCCATCGCAATCAACACTGGAGATGCCAAACCCAGCCGTTTTTCTAAGACGTAGTTCGCAGAAGCACGAGTTGCACCACTAAAAAATCCCCATGCAATCCCCGCTTCGGTAAGTTGCTCTAAATAGCTGGGTTGCAATAATAAAGGTTCATTACAGATATACCCAGTAAAATTATTTGGGTCAGGGCCGCGGTAACTGGATTGAAAAAANGCAACGATCGCAGTGTAATCTAGTTGCAGTTGTTCACGGCTCTGTTTTTGGGTTTCAAAGTAGCGGTAAATTAATTCCTGTGATGCTTCCCAATCGTTATTCCACACGCCTTCAGACTTCAATTGGTCAATATCCAGTGGGGTTGGACGATATGCTTGGGTAGTAAAATATTCTACGGTATCTGCGATCGCCCGGCGATAGGAACCGCTAACATCGCGCACAACGCCATCAATATCGAAAACAACGATCGCTTTTGTAGAAGTGAGTTGAGTCATGGGGTAGGAAGCAAAAGAGTTTTAAATTATCATAATGCGCTTAGGCACTTGGTACTTAGCACGGGCTAAACGCCCCACTAACGCTAACAGCGCTCCTGAATGTTTGGTCATTTGATAGGGTATTGCGTTAAAATAAGCGATCGCTATCCTTGTTAAATAATGCCCGGAAATTCCCGGAGGTGTGATTGACCAAGTTTATTTTGAAAATTTTGTGGTTAGACGAGAACGTTGCTCTCGCAGTGGATCAAGTTGTAGGCAAAGGCACCAGTCCCTTGACTAAGTACTTTTTTTGGCCCAGAAATGATGCCTGGGAAGAGTTAAAAAAGGAATTAGAGTCCAAACATTGGATTACTGATCTGGATCGGGTTGAGTTGCTTAACAAAGCGACAGAAGTGATTAACTACTGGCAAGAGGAAGGCAGAAACCGTCCAATGGCAGAAGCTCAGTTGAAATTTCCAGAAGTTGCCTTTACAGGTAGCGCTTGATATTACAAAATTAGCTATTGTCCTGTTCTACAAGCTGCCACAGTTTGATAGTCTTGTCCCGGCTGCCGCTTGCAATTAATTGTGTAACTTTGCTCACAGCAACAGCAGATACTGTGTCTACATGACCAGAGAGAGTAACAATCTCTTCTGCTGTGCTTACCCTCCAAAGTTTAACTGTTTTGTCGCAACTTGCACTTAGGAGCGTTTCGCCATCGGCAGTAAAAGCCACAGCCACCACAGACCAAGAATGGCCTACAAGTGTGCAAATTAGCTGACCCGTGTTTACCTCCCATAACTTAATAGTGTTATCATCACTACCCGTCGCCAAAATTTTCCCATCGGGACTAAAAGCGACTGTCAAAACCGCCCATGCATGACCCGAAAGGGTGCTTAACAAGCTATAGCATGGGCGGTTTTGAAATTCTCTTGGGGAACCTTCTATCTGCCACAAGCGAATTGTTCTGTCATAACTAGCGCTAGCTAAAAGCTGTCCTTGGGGACTAAATGCTACTGAATTTACCTGTAATTGGTGTCCAGTTATGGTGCAAATTTCTGTGCCAGTATTGACATCCCAAAGTTTGATTGTCTTATCCCAGCTACCACTAGCGAGAATCTGCCCATCTGGACTAAAAGCAACTGATTTTACCGCGTGTGAGTGTCCCAAGAGGGTGCAGATTTCTTTTAATGTCTCAATCTGCCACAATTTAATAGTTTTATCATCGCTAGCAGTTGCCAGAATTTGACCATCAGGACTGAAGGCAACTGATTTTACAGCTTGGGAATGTCCTGATAAGCTAGCTAGGACTTTTTTATTATTTAAATCCCACAACTTGATGTTTTTGTCATCACTACCACTGGCTAAAGTGTGACTGTCTGGACTAATGGCAATGGTATTCACCCTACTCAACGCACCAGAATCTCCACTTAGAGTATGCAAGCATCGCCAAGGAGGAGTTGGTAATTTAAAATTTTGAGTTTTACATTCCATACCCATTGCTTGCATAACTTCATCAGCCGATTGAAAGCGACGGTTAACAGCGTTTTGCAGCAGCTTGTCGAGGATTTGGGACAAGCGTAGACTTTTTGAGTCTTGTCGCCAGACATCGCTAACTTTGGTAGTAAGATATTGTTGCCAGACCCAACAATCATTTGCAATATCATATAAATCAAAGGGAGAAATCTGGGTCAGTAAGTAAATACAAGTTACACCCAAGCTATATAAATCACTCGCAAAAACCGCTTTTCCTCTTGTTTGTTCTGGTGCAGCATATTCTGGACTGCCGATACTGGTTTCAGATGTTAAGCGATCGATTTCTGTAATAATTTTCGCAGTGCTAAAATCAACTATGAAAAAATCCCCCTTCTTGCTAATTGGGGATCTACGGATGATATTTTGGGGTTTGATATCGCGGTGGATAATCTTGCGATCGCTCATAAACTGCAAAACTGGCAACACATCTTCTAACAGTTGCCAAATCTGAGTTTCATTAAAAGCGCCTTCTTCTTCAACCACCTGAGCTAAATTAGTGCCTGCAATAAACTCCTGCACTAAATAAAAATGCCCGTTATGCTGAAAATAATTTAATAAAGCGGGAATTTGGGGATGCTTTCCTAATTCCTCTAGCTTGTGCGCCTTTTGCTGAAAATTTTTAAATGTTTCGGATTCCAGCAATAATTCTTGCACAACGCAAGGAATTGGAGGAAACTGGCCTTCATCTACAGCGAGGAAGGTTTTACAGAATCCCCCTTTACTAATCTGCTTGATTAAACGATAACGTTCTTGTAAAAGCAAAATTTCTCCGCCATATTTACAGGGTAGGCTTTCCGGCTTATATCATGTCCGCTTGATTGCTTATTAAACCCGAAGAACCCCACCCCGCCAAAGCTGTGCTTTGTCTCCCCTCCCCGCAGGCGGGGAGGGGGTTGGGGGTAGGGTTATTTTATTATGGGTAATTTGGCGGACATGATATTACCCCACAATAAAATATCGTTTTAAATTACGTTTATCGTAGTAGCAAGCGTTCTAGAGTTGCCCTCATCCCCTAACCCCTTCTCCCAACATGGGAGAAGGGGAATTGGAGAATTTGCTCCCCTCTCCCAATTTAGGGGCTGGGGCTGAGGGCAAAACTCATGCAGCCAAGAGTTTTAGCTTAAACACCAATGATGGCTGTGTGCGCCTACCAAATGTTCCTGATGTTACTTATCTTCAGGAAAATTCACAACTATAGGTGGATAACCGTTTTCTGAGGTTGGTTGTGCTTTAGTAACTACTGGTTGTGGATGCAAAGGTGTTGGTGTCAATTCACCCTTACCAGTTTGATTCCATAAAATCATCGATAGTAGCCCATCCACTAAGCCGTTATTGCTGCCATTACTGCCAACTAAGACATCTGGAATCAAACGGACATTGCGATCGCCTATAATCTGCATTAGTTGCATTGCTGTATAACCTTGTGGCCCCAAGGCTTCCACACCAGCGCGGTAGGTTTCAGCTTTGGCGTTACCTGTGGCGCGAATACCTTCAGCCTCAGCAATTGCCCGGAGTTTTGTACCCTCAGCTTCACCGTTCGCCTGCTTAATTTGAGCTTGGGCTTTAAGGTCAGCTATATGCACACTCTGCTCTGATTTCACCATTTCTTGCTGAATATTAGCGAGTGCCGTCTCCCGAACAAGCTGCTGCCGTTGGGTTTGCGCCATTTGCTGGACTTCATAAGTCTTGCGTTCTTCTTCGGCAATTTTCCGGTCTGTCTGTGTCTGCATTAACGATGCTGGTGGCTGAATATCACCAATGAGGGTGTCGATCGCTTGCACGTCATAAGCCCGCAATGCTGTTTTAATATACTCAGCAGCCTCAGCTTGGCGTTCGCTCCGAGCGGTGAGAAAGTCTAGTACAGTATAGTCTTGGGCTGAGTTGCGGAAATAATTACCGATGGTCGGTTCTAATACATGGTCTACGAGATTTTGCATAGCACCAACACGAGAAATTACCTTCGGCGCATCTAAAGCACCCACATGGATAATTTGTGCTACTTCCAAATCAAAGGCAAACCCATCACGCGATCGCACCGTTAAAGAAGCCAGTTTAGCATCATAACTGTGGCGTTCAGTCCGACCTGACCAGTTTAAGACGATGTTGGTCGTTGGCACGAGTTCAATCTTCATAATTCGAGAATTAATCGGGTGCTTACCAGGATATAGCGGTTCGACCCACACACCTTTATGTCCTTGATTCACCAAATTACCGTGGGTGAAAGCTGCACCGCTGACATCTTGATGTGCCTTACCCACGAAAGAAATCACCACACCTACATACCCAATGGGAATTTCCGTCATCGGCACTTGCTCAACTTGGACAAACCAAGGATTCAAGTTCCAAGAACCAGAAAGCAAGGTTTGTTCTTGTAAACCTCGCCGCCCACCCCCATTAATAAATTTCTGACCATTTTGGAAGTTGTCGTGTCCGTCAATTATCGGGCCTGCGAGTTCACCAGCAGAAATTGGTATGCCATCTAAAGTAGTGACGATGCCAACTTTGTCAGATGCCAGACTATACACCCGCAACTGTTCTGGAGTCATGCCATGAGCGCTGGCATTTGATGCCATGATGACTTTAAACAAGGCGGTATTAATCCTGTACGTACCAGCCGTAAGAAAACCCATTTGCCGCCCTTTTTCGCCGCCTTGGGTGAGGAATTTTCGAGCATCTTGGAAGTTGTCACAACCCACGATTTTACCCAAAATCCGCTCTGGTGGGTTGGATGCGCCATCTGCCGCTACAATCAAAGCGATTTCCCCTTGGGGAACGACAATTACTGGTTCTTTTTTTACAGAATACTGCCAAGGCCAATAGCCCCAGTGCCAACCAGGAGCTAAAGTATCTGCCTGTAAGCCAGCTTCGCCGTTGAGGGCAATCAAACTACCAGCGGGGAGTCCACGCCCGGAAAGGGTAAATTTTCTAACTACAATGCCAACTTCCCGTTCGCCAATAACTACAAGCCCGCCAAAGAATAGGGGGACGAATATGACTAAACCGCCAACAAGTAGAATGGGAACCACTACAACTGGATCAAGTCCAGCAGCTTGATATTGAGTCCTGCTCGTTTGTAACTGGGTAATATTTGGTGTGGTCTGATTTAGCTGGGCAGTCGCTGAAGTAATTTCTTTTGCAGTAGTTATTTTGACAGAAGTAGCATTGGCAGAGTGAACACTACCAGCAATTGCTAACGTTGCTACCACAGATGCTGCAAAACGAGCTACTTTATTTTGTTTACACGTACCAAGCAAAGATGAAATGCTTTTCATAATTTGTGCCCATTTGGGCAACTAATTAGTTAAGTTAACACTTCATCAAAGCTTGGCTCGATTTCTTAAACTTGGCGTAATTTTTTTAAAATTTAATAAACAAGGAGTCAGAATTAAGAATGGGCTACGCCCCGCTGCGCTAACAGAATTCAGAATTCTCTATCCGTGAAGGGATAGAGTTTTAGCATCCGTACAGAATTTATACTGAATTCTGGCTCCTGACTCCTGAGTTCTTCTGAATAAATATTTTGTAGGTTGAACATTGCCCAACCTACAAAGTGGAAATATAAAGTTAAATTAGACCGAACCGCCAGCAGCTTGAAACCGAGCGCGGGCGCGTTTGAAGGCTTGGGTTGCCTGAATTTGGGCTTGGCGATCGTCTGCGGAAACTTGACTTAGACGTGTTTCTGCTTGGTTATAAGCAGTACGAGCTTCATCAAGGTTAATTTTGTCGCCACGTTCAGCGCCGTTAACCAGAATTGTCACTTCATTTTCTTCGACTTCGGCAAAGCCACCCAAAAGAGCGATCGCTTCCCAATTCTGATTTTTAGCGCCACGAACTCGCATGACACCAGTATCTAGAGCGGTCAAAAGTGGTGCGTGTCCAGTTAGGATACCTAGTTGACCAGTAGTGCTAGGCAAAACGACTTCTTCAGCTGGAGCATCCCAGACTGTTTTATCTGGGGAAATTACACGAACGGTTAATGTCATTTGTCTTTTGTCCTTTGTCCTTCGTCCTTTGTCCTTTGTCTTTTGTAATTGCCATTAGTCATTAGCACTTGAACTAATGACTAATGACTAATGACCAATACTTCGGCTTCGCTCAGTACAAGTGACTAATGACTAACCTTTGATTTTTTCAGCTTTGGCGATCGCTTCGTTAATATCGCCAACCAAGTAGAAAGCCTGTTCTGGTAGAGCGTCTAACTCACCAGACAGAATCTTTTGGAACCCTTTAATGGTGTCTTCCAACTTCACGTACTTACCAGGAGAACCAGTGAATACTTCTGCCACAAAGAACGGCTGAGACAAGAAACGCTCAACTTTCCGGGCCCGCGCTACGATGAGACGGTCTTCTTCAGACAATTCATCTAGACCGAGAATGGCGATAATGTCTTGGAGTTCTTTATAACGTTGCAGAGTTGATTGCACCGCCCGCGCAGTATTGTAGTGTTCTTCACCTACAATGTTTGGTTGGAGCATAGTGGAAGTTGAACCAAGGGGATCAACTGCGGGATAAATTCCCTTAGCAGCCAAACCGCGAGACAGTACTGTGGTTCCGTCCAAGTGGGCGAAGGTAGTAGCAGGTGCGGGGTCTGTGAGGTCATCCGCAGGTACGTATACTGCTTGAATGGAGGTAATCGAACCTTCTGTAGTCGAGGTAATTCGCTCTTGCAGTTCACCTACGTCGGTTCCCAATGTGGGCTGATATCCCACCGCTGAAGGCATCCGACCTAGTAGCGCTGATACTTCCGAACCTGCTTGGACAAACCGGAAAATGTTGTCAATAAACAACAGCACATCCTGCTTGTTCACATCACGGAAGTATTCTGCTACTGTCAATCCCGAAAGACCAACCCGCATTCTGGCTCCGGGTGGCTCGTTCATTTGACCGTAGACTAGAGCAATTTTTGATTCGTTGAGGTTGTCTTTGTTGATAACCCCAGATTCAATCATTTCATTGTAGAGGTCATTGCCTTCACGGGTACGTTCACCCACACCAGCAAAAACGGATACTCCACCGTGCTGAGTAGCGATGTTGTTGATCAACTCCATCATGATCACGGTCTTACCAACACCAGCACCGCCGAACAGACCAATCTTACCGCCGCGTCGATAGGGAGTCAGAAGGTCAACAACTTTAATCCCAGTCTCGAACACGGAAGGTTTAGTTTCCAGGTCGGTGAATTTGGGAGCAGAGCGGTGGATGGGTAAACTTGCCTCAGCATTTACAGGGCCTTTGTTGTCCACAGGTTCGCCAAGGACGTTAAAAATTCGACCTAAAGTGGCTTTACCAACTGGCACGTTAATGGGAGCGCCTGTATCGGTGACTTCAAAACCGCGCACTAAGCCTTCGGTGGAACTCATCGCAACAGTCCGCACTTGGTTGTCGCCCAGCAGTTGCTGTACTTCAACGGTGATGTTGATTTCCTGTCCAGCTTCGTTGGTGCCAACGATTTTCAAAGCGTTGTAGATTTGTGGCAATTTCCCGCCGGGAAATTTAACGTCTACAACTGGGCCAATGATTTGGGTAATGTAGCCAATGTTTGTTTTTTCTGCGGTTGTGACCATGCTGCGCCTAATGATTGAAGCTAGATTTCAGATAAGGTCGGAGAAGACATAAGAATAAGAAATGTCACCTTTCACTCTAGCACCGGACGGGGACATAACTCTCTTAGTAATTCCTTAAAAAGGTGTTTGGTGGCTATGGTTGTAGTCCCCATCTTGACTAGATTGACGGGATAGGCTCTAGTTTATCCCTAATCTCCTTTTTTAGATGCGATCGCCCCATATCTAACGCATGTAGCAAAAAGTACTGATGTCCTAGATTACTTAGATGTTTACACTTGCAGGCAAAAAGCTAGATATTTGATACCTAGCTTTTGCCTTGAAATAATTCATATTTGTATTACATCATGTGCCTTGCATGGGTACAGCCCATCGAAGACATCACCAACACAGCATTTGCTAAAAGTTAGTTAGTAATAGATATATAAAGCTATCCATAAACTACATTTCCAAAACTTCTGAATATCCATAAGATGAAGATAGATACAAAAAACAGCTTTTGGCCAAGCTGCGATGCCTGGGTTAGTCGTAGCTGCGGCTTCATCCTCACACTTACACCGAGCAACAGCTTATGAATTTCTCGTCAGCACGACAATATTTTTACCAAGAGATTCAGCAGTCTGACGAGCGCATTGATTTGGCAAAGGCAGCTTTGTATATTGCACAAGAAGAATATCCCAATCTAGATGCAGAAGAATATCTCAACGCCCTTGATACAATGGCTTGGGAACTTCAAGAACGCCTGCCTGATTCACGATATCCTTTGCGGATAGTTCAAAGTATTAATCAGTATCTCTACGATGATTTAAAATTTTCTGGTAATAAAATTGACTATTACGACCCGCGCAACAGCTTTTTCAATGATGTAATCGATCGCAGATTAGGGATTCCCATTACCTTAGCGTTGCTTTACCTGGAAGTTGCTCGACGGATTGATTTTCCGATGGTGGGTATAGGGATGCCAGGACATTTCCTGATCCGCCCAGATATTCCTGATATCGAGATTTTTGTGGATGCTTTCAATGGTGGTGAAATAATATTTGCCCAAGATTGCGAAGAACGCCTGTCTCAACTTTATCAGCAACCTGTGACGCTACAACCAGAATTTTTAGCTGTAGTTAGTAATCGGCAATTTTTGGCCCGGATGTTGACAAATTTAAAATTTATTTACCTTAAACAGCAAGAGTTAGAAAAAACGCTGGCAGCAGTTGAACGAATTTTGTTGCTGTTTCCTGGTTTAACTTTAGAATTGCGCGATCGCGGTTTGATCTACTATCAACTCGGTTATTATCCCCAAGCCGTAGACGATTTACAAAACTATTTAGCAAAAGTTCCAGATGCCGAGGATGCATCTGTGATTCGGCGGCTACTTACGGAATTGGGTAAAGAGAAGTAGGGCAGGGGAGCAGCACTTCTCTACGAGAGGCTTCTCTTTCAGAGACGCTAACGCGAACGCCAACGGCTACGCTCAGTGACCAAGGAGCAGGGGAGCAGGGGAGAAGTTGCAGTAAGTTTTTCCCCTCTGCCCCTCTGCCCCTCTGCCTCTTCTGCCCAATTACGAATTACGAACTTGTATTGAGCGCAGCCGAAATATTACGAATTATTTTCTTCTTCTGCGACTCGTTTGAGGCGGCGCAGTTGGGCTTGCATATCTTCTTTCGTCCAAGATGCAGCAAAAGTGTTGAAGCCCCAACTTACTAAGGGGTTAGGGATATCGTACTCAAAGCGATTGAGTAAAAGCGTTCCCTTTTCTGTGGGTTGACATTCCCAGCGATCGCGCCCTTGAAAAAATCCCTGAAATTCCCAAACTACTAAACCCGGTTGTCGTTCTACAACTACGCTATTCAAAGTGGGTTTTATTAGAGGAATTTGAATAATAAAACGACTTTTACTGCCGACATCGGTACTCCAAGCTTCGCCCATAGGTTCGCAACGAAGAACGGGGTTGAGCCAACGGTGCATGAGAGCTAAATCGCTAAGACAGCGCTCCACCACCGTAGCTGTAGCATTAATTTGAATCGATTGTTCCAAAACTTGGGACATTCCACATCTTTGATGCTGTTGCTGCAATTAGAGTAACGCAAAATTCAGCGCAGTGGAAGATGAGGGAGCAAGGGAGCAGGGGAGAAGTTGCAGTAAGTTTTTCCCTCCGCATTTCTGCCCCTTATGCCCAATCCCCGTAGATTAAATCAAATATGAGTAAATATGTATGTTTTTACTGGTAAATTGATAGGCAAAACACTGACTCAGTGTTTGCGGCGAATACTTAAACATAATTCCCGAAAACCATGAACACAACTTGGCAAGAAATAACCCAGGTGATGTCTACGACGGGCTACGCCTACGGAGTTAGTTTATCCACAAGGGTGCAGCAATTTTTAGCACAATCATCGCCCAGCCTACAACCAATACAACCAGCAGTGAATCAAGGAATCGCTGATGTGCAAGGTATTGTACAACAGTTGATTCTGTTTACGCCTCGTCTTTTGGGGGCGGTAGCAATTTTATTAGTAGGTTGGCTCATTGCAGCGATCGCAGCAGCACTGACGCGAGGAATCCTCAATCGTACAAACATAGATAACCGCATTGCCGCAGGGATAACAGGTCGTCAAGATGTTCCCCAAGTGGAGAAATTCATCTCCGGCATAGTCTTTTGGAGTATTCTCCTATTGACAGCGGTAGCTGTTTTACAGACATTGGATCTGGAAATTGCCTCTCGTCCCCTCAATAATTTCCTCAATCAACTTATTGGCTTTTTGCCAAAGTTGGTTGGTGCAGGAATCCTTTTGGGAGTAGCCTGGTTGTTGGCGACCATTGTGAAGATTATCACTGTGCGATCATTACAGGCATTTAACCTAGATGAGCGTTTGAATCCAGAACCAGAAGACAGAGCGCCCAGCCTGAATCAGCTGTCTTTGAGTGAGACGATTGGCAATGCTCTGTATTGGTTTATATTTTTACTGTTTCTCGCCCCAGTTTTAGATACTCTCGGACTCAGGCAGGCTTTACAACCAGTACAAGCTCTAATTACAGAAGTTCTGCTAATTCTGCCGAACATTTTAGCGGCGATCTTGATTGCTGTAGTTGGCTGGTTCATCGCTAATGTAGTACGGCGGATTGTGACGAACTTGCTGGCGACAACTGGTCTTGACCATTTAGGTAGTCGCTTAGGATTATCTTCAGCTGCGGGGGTGCAACCTCTATCGAGTATCATCGGCACAATTGTCTATGTTTTGATTCTGATTCCTGTAGCGATCGCAGCGCTGAATGCCTTGCGAATTGATGCGATCTCAATACCTGCGATCGCTATGCTGCAACAGGTTCTCAATGCCCTACCTGCCATCTTTACAGCGGTGGCAATTTTGATTGTTGCCTATTTCGTCGGGCGGTTTATCGCGGACTTGGTTACAAGTATCCTCACCAATTTAGGGTTTAATAACATTTTCACTATTTTGGGTCTGACAACACCCAGCAGACGAATCGTCATTTCCACAGAACCAACAGTTGAGCCGATTACAACCCGTACTCCATCGGAAATTGTAGGCATTGTTGCCTTAGTGGGGATCATGCTGTTTGCCACAGTGGCGGCGGTGAATATCTTGAATATTCCAGCTCTCACAGCATTAGTGTCTGGTATTGTGATTATATTCGGGCGGATTTTGGCGGGATTGGTAATCTTTGCCGTTGGCTTATTCCTGGCAAATCTGGCTTTTAACATCATTACCAGTTCCGGCGAACGTCAAGCCCAGATTTTGGGACAAGTGGCGCGGATTGCAATTATTGCCTTAGTTTCTGCAATGGCACTGCAACAGATTGGAGTTGCCAGTGATATTGTGAATTTAGCCTTTGGACTTTTACTGGGTGCGATCGCAGTTGCTATTGCCCTAGCCTTTGGTCTTGGAGGGCGCGATATTGCAAGAGAGCAAGTTCAAGAATGGCTAAACTCTTTCAAAGGTAGAAACTAACAATTGATGAAGGCGCAATTTTATCTGTAAATCTGGAAAAGTGCAGCCGTAAGCATCAATAGTGCAGAAAATCTATCGGCAATTTTGCTTAAGAGGTTGAAAGCTAGAGCTGAGAAACTCGGAGTTTGAGTAGAGAATTTGACGTTTTGAGTTCTAAAGCTCAAGTTCCGAGTTCTGAAGCTCAATGGTAATAATCGGCGATCGCTTTCAGAAACAAGAGATATAGCAGATTTCAAATTGGTAAGCTACAAAAATAATGGAAAGCAGAGAGCAATCGGACTGAAGAAGTGAAACTGCTAAAATAGCTAAGTTTTTAAAAGTAATATCATGTCCGCATAATTTAGTTATGATTCCCAGAGTCATTGCACCCCACCCCCAGCCCCTCCCCGCTCTTCGGGAGGGGAGACAAAGCGCAGCTTTGGCGGGGTGGGGTTCTTGGGGTTTAGTAAGTAATCAAGCGGACATGACATAACATAGCAAAATTTACCAAAGACAGCTGCCGAATTAGCCCAAGAGATGCCCAAGATTGCCAATAGGCTAAGATATCGTGCTGGTGTTCGGGTGGGAGACTTACCTCGCTCTGATGCAGATGTCATGAAGCTTTTTGAGAAAATTCCTGGCACATCAAAGCTTGGAGGTAAAGAATATACAATTCGTCAATTTCTTAGAGATAAGCATGGTAGCCACATCAATCCACGTTCCCAAGGTGGATCGAATGCTGCTGATAATATTCTTTGGGAAGTAGGTGTTGACAATTTCCGCTTTTCTTAATTGAATTGTATTGGATTTGATTTGGTAATAGGGTTTAGTTAAGGGCTACTGGCAAAAATTTTGGTTTTTTTAGACGCGATAACTCGTCTTATCTACAAGTGTTTTGGGCTTATATGAACTGTATTGGGTTATGTTGAGTTACGGAATTTATAATAAAAATCATGTATATTCAGTTACATTGGCAGAGTAATAATAAATTTTGTTCCCTCACCAGGTGTTGACAAGCAGTTAACTTGTCCGTTGTGTTTGTCAACAATAATTTGGTAGCTAATCGCTAATCCCAGCCCGGTTCCCTTGCCCACAGCCTTGGTTGTGAAAGATTGATCAAAAATTCGAGATTGCACCTCAGTAAGCATACCGGGACCGTTATCTTGGATGCAAATTGTAACGGTTTTTTGTTGGGGATCAAACGATGTGGTAATAGTGATGATGTTCGGGCAAGCAGCAATATTTCGATCGCAATTGTTTTGATGGAGTTCATCAAATGCATCAATGGCATTGGCGATGATATTCATGAACACCTGGTTCAGTTGTCCGGGATAGCAACTGATTGGGGGTAAATCACCATATTGTGTGACAACCTGGATTTTAGTGCGATCGCCATTACCTTTTAGTCGATGTTTCAACAGCATTAAGGTGCTATCGATTCCTTCGTGAATCTGAAACTCCACCTGAGATGAAATATCTGCGCGAGTAAAAGTTCTCAAAGAGAGACTGATATCTTTAAGACGGGTAATTCCTTGGTGCATTGATGCCAGTAGTTTTGGCAGATCCTCTGCTAGATACTCCAAGTCAATTTCTTCAAGAAGCTCTTGAATTTCCGAGTCTGGTTGCGTTAGCTTCTCCTGTTGCAGGCTCACCAGGCGAAGTAGATTATTTACATGTTCCTCAATATAAGATAAATTTCCACCAACAAAACCAACCGGATTATTAATTTCATGACCAATACCTGCAACCATCTGCCCTAAAGTGGACATTTTTTCACTCTGGATCATTTGTAGTTGGGTTTGCTGTAACTGCTGTAGAGATTGAGTTAATTCTGCGGTGCGTTCTTGCACGCGTTCTTCTAATGTGCGCGTGAGATGGGAAATTTTGAGGTGTAACTTTAAACGGGCAATGACTTCTTCGTGTTGGAAGGGTTTGGTAATGTAGTCAACTGCACCTATTTCCAATCCCGCCACCTTGTCTGTAGAATCGGATAGGGCAGTCATGAAAATTACTGGAATATTGTGAGTGATAGGATTGGTTTTCAGTCTGCGACAAGTTTCAAATCCATCAATACCTGCCATCATCACATCCAAGAGAATCAGATCGGGATGAGCATATTCTGTTTGTTCGATCGCTGACTCTCCATCTGTTGCCATGAGGGCTTTCCAGCCACACCTCTGAATCGCTTCCGATAGCACCTTGAGATTGTTTGGATTATCATCCACTAACAAAATATGTATGGGTTTCGAGATAGGAACAGCGATCATGGATGTAACTCCGTTGTGACAAATGATTTGAGTAACTTACGGATTTTTCCGGTTTGGAAATTGGCAGTGAGTTTGCTTAACTCTGCTGCAAAGGGAGCTAGTTGACTGTTTTCCTCAATTAGTTCTTTTAACATTCCCTCAATCGCCGAGATATCTCCCATCATTGCCAGATGATAGAGTTGTTGCAAAACATCTTGGGATGGTAGGATCAATTCACTATCAGTAATCTGCTCACCTTTGGGAGGCGAAGATTCGGCATATATCCATTCCACTCCCAAGAGCGATCGCAGTCTATTAAGTAGTTCGTCGATCTGGAGGGGTTTGGATAAGAATGCTGTTGCCCCTGCCTCTAAACTCCGCTGGCGATTTGACTCAAAGACACTAGCACTAGAAACAATAATGGGAATAGAACGGGTTTCGGGATTCGCTTGCAGATGAACCATTAGCTCAAAACCATCCATATTGGGCATGGCTAAATCGAGTAGAATCACATCTGGATTGTGTTCAATTGCTACTTCTAGCCCATGTTTGCCATCGGTTGCTTCCAGGGTTTGACAGCCAATTTCTTGCAGCAGATTGGTCAACATAGAACAGTGGTTGCGATCGTCATCGACAATTAGAATCTGAGGCGCACTACCCCGAATTCCGGTAATTTTTTGAGGAGTTGAGGCTGTATCTGTGCCCATCGTAGACATCGCTCCTCCATACCAGTCATGAGCAAGTGGTACTGGTACTGTCAAATCCAGCCAAAATAGACTTCCTTCACCTAAGTGGCTCTGTACCTGAATTTGGCTTCCCATCAATGCCGCAATTCTTTGGCTAATCGCCAACCCCAAGCCAGTACCTTCAGATCGCTGTCCTGCTTCACCCACTTGCTCAAAAGGCAAAAAGATTTTCTCTAGTTGGTCTGGTGACATTCCAATACCCGTATCTTCAATCTGAAAACGAATCTTTTGATGTGTCATTTGTCCATTGTCATTTGTCATTTGTTTAGACTCTTGACTAATGACTTCCACTTTGAAGGTTACGCTACCGCTATCTGTAAATTTGATCGCGTTGCCCAGTAAGTTAATTAACACTTGCCGCAGGCGTTTTTCATCAACTTCAATGGCCAGTGGTAGGCGATCGCTAATTAAGATATTAAATCCAATTCCTTTTTGTTCAGCCCGGATACCACAAATCTCAGTCACACCATGTAAAAAACTGGGCAAATGCACACTCGTAACAACCAAATCCAATTTTCTTGCTTCTATCTTCGAGAGATCGAGAATGTCATTGATCAGCATCAAAAGGTGCGATCCGCATTGGTAGATAATGCTAACCCCTTCTAGGTTTTTAGCTGTCATGTTTGGCGATCCTTCTAGTACCTGGGCAAAACCAAGGATGCCATTGAGAGGTGTACGTAGTTCGTGGCTCATGTTGGCGAGAAACTCACTCTTGGCCTGATTGGCAGCATCGGCAGCTTGCTTTGCCTCGACTAATTCATGAGTGCGTTCTTCGACTTTTGTCTCTAGGGTTTTGGAATAATCCAAAAGTTGACTGTTGGCAATTTCTAGTTGGCGATTGGTTTCTTCTAACTTCCGCTGTTTATAAGCATTAGTTGTTGCAATCACACTACCGATAAACGCGGCTAAAGCGGGTGTTATTGGAATTAAAACACCATGCAAAAACATCCCATAGCCACCCCATATACAGCCTCCACTGATACTTACAGTTGCCCAAAGGATTTTGCCACCGGGAATCCGCAGCTTGCTACTAGATAATAACCAACTGCCCGTAGAACCAATGACAGACCACAAAACAATCCACAACGACAGAAAAATGCCAGAAACACCGTGCAGAGTGGCATTTCCTGTTTTTGCTCCTCGTACTAGTTGATGAGCAATATTGGCATGAACAACCACACCTGGAGTCGGTTTTTGAGCAGAGATCCACGAAGAGAAGGGTGTGCTGAAGAAATCATTGGTACTGGAGGCAATTGACCCAATAAATACCATGCGATCGCGCATCAAATCTCTCGGAATTTTCCCTGTTAACACATCGCGCATCGCAACTGTCCGAAATGCGGCTTCTGAACCATGCCAATTCAGCAGAATTTGATAGCCTCCTAAATCAGCATCGTTATAACCTGCTTCTTGATTTTGCAGTGGTAAGTAAATTTCTTTACCCAACTGAAACTTTTGTTTTTGGGGGTCAATGCTTTCTAAGCTAATTTTTTCAGCTTCGAGGTACTTTAGGGCTACAAGGGTTGCTAGTCCGGCTTTAATGGTGTTTTTCTCTTTGGCATCTTCAGCTGTCAAGAGGGCGCGACGTACAAAGCGATCGCCATCCAAGACTAAATCTGCTAATCCTACCCGATCCTGTTTTTTCAATTCTGGTGGGGGATTGACGCGTTCGCCAGTAATTTTCTCAACTCCGATTAAATTGGGAGTGTTGCGAAAAACTTGAACAAGTTGCTCGTGTCCGCTTCCTTCGGGTAAATCTCGATAGAGATCCAAGCCAATGGCTCTAGGCTGCTGCGCCCGGATTTTTTCTAGTAATCGTGCCAGCGCCCAGTCTGGAACTGGCCATTTACGCACCGATTGGATATCGCGCTCATCGATTGTAACAATCACAATCTCATCTGCGTAGGCATAGCCCGCCATAGGCATCGCCTGTGAAGATCGCTGACGAACCCATTCGTCGCGAATTTTCCATTCCGGTAAATTGAAAAGTCCCAACGATTGCCCAACCATAACAGTCAAGGCAACGCTGGGAGTAATAATCAAAACGCTGCGAGTACCTTGGATAAAAGCCTGGAATCTGCGCCACATATTTGTGTCATGCAATGGGGATTGGGGAAGGTAGGGTTCCCTCTGGGGATAAGAGGTAATGGGGACTGGGTGGAAGTAAGAAGAGGGGAACAAAGGGTACAAGGGGGAATTATTGAACAAGTTTCTTCTTTGTCTCCCCCCTCTCCCTTGTCTACCTTGTCTCTTCTCATGCCCAATGCCCAAACTGGTATTAGTTAGTAGATGCTAATAAGTTGGCTGTTACAATCTCCTTTAAACTCACTGAGGATAGAAGTTCTTCCCATTGTTTGCGGAGAGTTGCATTGTTAGGTTGAGCGGTATATACCGATGCAAGTGTTGCCACACAGTCATACCAAACACCATTTTTACCCAAAATAGTAGCCTGCTTCAAAGCATCTTGCTCTTGGATTGCTGTTGCCAACTCCGCACTGGGCTGGATACGCTGAATCCAACCATCGACGTAAGGCGTACTCGGACTGAGTTGCCCATCTACTTTTAGTGCTAGGAACCATTGATAGTTTTTACCAACGGCTAAAGCGGGTGCATTAGCTGGTAATTCGATCGCGATTACCCCAGTTTTCCCTGCAACTGAAATGTTCATCTGATGTTGCATATTGCCAGCTTCATCTTTGAGGCTGAACACTGCTTCTTCGGCATTGGAAGCTGGGAGATACACCAAGATTGTGGGACGTTCAGATATTGTTGTGCCATAGAAATTTTGGGGCAACAGGGCGATTAGCGCTGCTGGCTGCGTTGTACTTGTAGTCGATGGATTCAAGTAGTAAGTACCAACGCGAGAAGCACCCGCACTTGCTTGTTGGGGAGCGCCTTTGCCAGGGGCAGGTGTAAACAGCTTGCCGCGAGAAGCTCCTCCAGTTGCCTGTCTGGGCGTACCTTTGCCAGGGGCAGGTGTAAAGAGGTTGCCACGAGATGCTCCTCCAGTTGCTTGTCTGGGCGCACCTTTGCCGACAGCAGGGGCAAACATACTACCGCGAGAAGCTCCTCCAGTTGCTTGTCTGGGCGCACCTTTGCCGACAGCAGGGGTAAAAATACTACCGCGAGAAGCTCCTCCAGTTGCTTGTCTAGGAGAGCTACTGTTGGGGGGTGGGGTAAATGTAACAGCATAGGCAGTAGTCCATGTACTGCTAGCGATCAGTGCGATGACGCTTAATGTACTGGCTAAATATCGACGTTTCATGATGTTTTTCCTTATGTCTTTGAAATGTGATACAAACAAAATGCGTTTCTTTTGACTATGTTCAGAAGCTCAGAGAATAAGTCTAAGTAACAGTAAAGTCAGGGAAGTTCTACTAGCAGTATAGGCGAACTTGATATCAAACGCTGTAAAAAATAGCCTAAATTATTTGCAATGAAGTCCGTTGTATTACTTAGCTAAATCCAGTTGCCGATCAAAACAAAGCCAGACCAAAAGAACGGTTCGTGGAAATCAGTTTGGCGAATTAGGCTAATTTGTGCTTGTCTTAGTGCTTCGGCTTTAGTGATTTTGGGTTGTCGCAGTTGCTCATAGAAGCGAGTCATTAGCATCGCGGCTGCCCGATCTTTGACGGGCCATAGGGTAGCGATAGTTGAGCGAGCGCCGGATTTGACAGCCAAGCCTGCTAGTCCCAGGACGGCGCGATCGTCTCCTGCGGCAGTATCGCAGGCACTTAGTACCAGCAACTCGATAGCTTTTGATGGATCGCTACCCCGATTTTTCAGGAGTTCAGATAATTCTTTAACATTGACTTGTCCATCCCAAGTGAGCAAGAAGGTGTCTTCAAGGCGGGAACTAAACTGTCCGTGGGTTGCTAGGTGGACAATACCTGCACTACTAGATTTCACACGTTCAGCAAGGGCTTGACTGGTAAATTCCTGATTCAGTAACATCTTAGAAGATACCGCCTTGGAGATTTGTTTCACTTCTGATTCGACGGCGGGCAAAGCACTAAAGCCAGCACGAGATTGGCTAATGCCACCGACGATCGCACTGATGTGGTTTTACGATCGCGTCGCCATCAGTTGCAATCCTGGTGAGAGCGCTACAGCATACTTCTCGATCAGATATTGCTTACCGTCAAAAAGGGCTGCTATGGGAATATTCCGCAATCGACCATCCAAAACAAACACCAATGTCTTGGTATCAATAAATGCTTGCTCTGCTTCCTCTGGACGAATCAACCAACTATAAATTTGTTGAGATAATCGATCTCGGTTTTTAGAATCTGAGACAGGGTTAAGAGCAACCAAAAAATTGTCTAGAGTCTGCTCAATTTCAGCTTGCGATTTGTGAGTGACATAGGAACGGAGTGGTTGCCCTGCTTTGGAGAGAATTACTGTTAAGCGATCTGGCAGGATAATCGGATAAATGACGGTTGCAGTAGGATCAACCCGATCAATTTGTTGAGTTTTATCTAAACAGGCTTCCCGAAAAAAGTTATCGAGTTCCGCAATTTGGAGGGACTCAATCAATTCACGAGCTTGGATTAGTTCTGCTTGACTAGGTTGATTCTCTAGAAGTAAATCAACCAGTTCTCGGTAGACCGGCTCCACACTGGTGCGAAAAGAGAACTGGACATCCGGGTTGATAGCTACCAAATCTCCCCGCAGTGCCTTTAAAGCGTTGACTGCTTCTGTATAGGCGGTAATCGCTTTTGAGCGATCGCCTTGTTGTTTATACAACTGTCCCACCTGCCAAGCAGATTGAGCAATGATATCGTTAGCTTGGAGTTGGCGGGCAATGTTGAGGGATTTCTGAGTTAACGCCTGTGCTTCAGATAACTGCTGTGTACGCTGATAGAGTTTTCCCCACTGATTTAGTGCATGAGCTTCGGCTTGAGTATCCTGAATTTGCTGTGCAGATTTGACTGTGACTGCCATCAGTTGCGCCAAATCCTTCAGCGGTAAGATTTGGTCAGGATTTGACTGACGATCTAGGGTGGCAACAAAATTGATCGCTGCGTAGAGTGAGGTGTGACTGGGGGGCAGTTCCCGGAGTTGTTGGAGTAGCTGAGGTGCGAGTGGGTTAACAAATTCCAGTTTGTCGTAATTGAGGAAAAGTTTGAACTGAGCTAAACGCGCTTGTAACTGATCGCTTGGGTTAGTTGTTAAGAGTTGAGCCTGTTCAAAGTAATTTAATGCTGCTTCTGGATCTTGCAAGTCAACGGCAGTTTGACCCAAGCTTATCAGGATAGAACTCAAATGGGGTTTCGCAGCAATTTTCTGTGCGATCGCTAAACTTTGCTCTAAAGTCTGTTGACTCTTACCAGAGTCGCCAATCATTTGCAGGGCTAAACCAAGCGATCGCAGTCCACTGACTTTGATTTCATTATCCGGCATCCCTTGGAGTTTTTGAGTCAGTGCTTCTAACTGTTGTTTAGAACGGCGATAAAATCCTAAAGTTTGTAAAGCTTGTGCCTGGTTGATTTGACTACCCAGGCTTCCCATTGTGTCGCCTGCTTGCTCATAAAATTTTTGAGCTTTTTGCCAACTTTCGAGGGCGGTTTCGGCTTTGCCAGTGTGCAATTGCAAATTTGCTTGGGTATTGAGTGCTTGTGCCCAGAGAATTGCATCAGCAGAGGGAATAGAGGTTTGCAACAGTTTCAGACTTTGCTCAATAGACTGTTGGGCTGCTTGCCATTGATTAAGCTCCTGTTGTGTCAGTGATAGGTAACTTAAACTTAAAGCTTCGCCCTGGCGATCGCCTTGGGTATGATACTGTTGTGCTGCCGTTTGCCAAATCGTCACTGCTTCTGCAAAGCGTCCTGAATGGTAGAGGTTTCGTCCCTGTTCTAGCCAATTGGTCGGTTGAGAAGTGGATGCTGACACATTCAGGATAGAAGTTGTTGGTACTTGCACAGATGCTCTAGTAGGTGTAATGGTTATTGCCAAACACAAGCTCAAGATACTCAGACTGATATATAGCCAACGAAGTTGTTTAATTTGGAAAATCATCAGTAATTATCCGTATAAAATTATTTCATCAATTGTATATTAAATTACTTTAAAATTAATTAACTTGGTTACAAAATTATTGGGCAAATTAACTCTTGGGAACCGCAGCACAAGTTAACTGCGGCTGTTTATTTGTAGTAGATTTGGTGACAATTAATTCAATTTTGCCGTTAGCGTTACGCTGCCAAGAAGTGGCTTCAACGAGGACTTTTGGGGATACAGGTATCTGTGTAGTGACCTCACCCGTTTTGCGATAAGCAGACAAATCGCGCACATCGTCCCAGGTGCGTAGGCGTAGCCCGTCGTAGACATCACTCGTCAGTTGATTAGGATTTTGCGGCACACCACCTCGTCCTGTTGCCACAAAGCGACTGCCTTCACTATCTGCGCAGCCTGTAGCAATTTGCTGGGATGGATCGGTGACATTTACAGGCAATTCGACTAAACCGGAATTTGGATCGATACCGATAGTATTAACTTGAACCGTGCCACTTACCCCAAATTGGGAACTGGCGGTGATGTCACTTTCTGGGGTGAGTTGGTTGCGGAACTTCAGCCCAAAGATGCCTTGAGTGGTGATTTGGATATTACCACCTCTGCCTCGCACTGCATTAGCAATAATGTCGCTGTTTTTTAAGCCGACGATGATGGGTGCATTGATGTTTATATTACCTCCATTCCCCGATCCGCCAGCTGTTGAGGTTATCTGGCTATTGTCTTGCAGAAGCAATAGGTTTGTGGTGGACAATTTAATATTTCCACCATTACCGGATTCTGTTTGTGCTTGAATAAACCCTTGATTCTTTAATTGGATGCTGGCTGCACTGATGTTAATATTGCCACTATTTCCACTGCCTTGACTGGTGACACTGACTGTCCCGCCATCGGTCAGCGTTAAGTTCGGTGTGGTAATGCTCAAAGTACCGGCATTCGCTGTTAATATATCTGGCAAACCGAATCGTATCCGCACTAACGTATCGGGTCGGATGGTGGAGGCGTTAATGCTACTATTAGTTGCCCGACCTTGACCACTGATGATGATCGCTTCCGTAGCATTGATACTCAAATCTCCCCCATTACCTGCAAAAAATGAGGTGGTAGCAACTGCTCCCCCATCCAGAATTTGCAATTTGGCAGTATTCAGGGTCAAGGTTTTGGCACTTCCGGTTGCAAATGTAGTTGAGCTAATATTGCTGTAAAGTCCAGAGGGACTTTCTCCCATCACCGTGGTATTGGTGTTGCGAATCGTCACTTTACCGCTAGAACCACTGCCAAAGGTAGCCGAAGATAGTGAGGCACCGCTTGATACTAGTAGACTATTACTATTGACGAAAACATCACCAGCATTCCCAGTGCCTAGTGTAGTAGTGTTGAGTGTGGTGACATCAGCAGGATTAATGCCTGAAAAGCCAGACAGTTCAATGGCGGTTGCATCAATGTAAATATTGCCACTCGGAGCTGCTCCAAGAGTTGTGCTATTCAACCCCGCTCCCGACTTGATAGTGAAGTTAGGAGTAATAACGCTGATATTTCCACTAGCTCCCATACCAAAAGCATTACTACGCACTCCGCTCTGAATTGTGCCATCAGCTGTTTTGGCAATCATATTAATGGACTGTGTAGCCTGAAGGCGAATGTCACCACCGGGGAGATTGCCAAAATTTTGCGCCAGTACCAGAGAGCCATCGGTGAATTGAATTTGCCTACCCTGAATTTGAACAGAACCCGCATTTACCCCGCTAATATCTAATAGCGATCGCTGTGCCAATTGAATATCGCCAAAGCTTTGTACATTACCATATTCCAGTGTATAGCCCTGTGCGGTTGGTATCAGGTTTACCAATGCTGTTCCACTTACACTACCCAATTCAACTCGCCCTCTTTCAGCGATCAGGTTTGCCCCATTTAGATGTATGTCGCCACCCACAAAAGCTAGGGTATTTCCCGGCTGTACCCGCAGTTTTGTAGAACTGGGAATCTGAATCGGGGGAAGCAGAGTCAGTCCACTGACATTCCTCAAAGTATGTCCTGTACCTTGAATGTTGATGGGTGCGGGATTGTTACCCAGTTGCAACCCAATGGGAACATTGATACTCAACAAGGGCGCAGATTCAGAATTAATTACACTAAACTCAGCGCCATCGGCAAATTTAATACTGCTGGCAGTGCTACCAATAAACGAACCCCCAATATTTAGTTGGGCATTGGCTCCAAAGATGATCCCACTAGGGTTGATCAAGAACAGACTGACGGGGTTGTTGCCGTTAATTGTCTGAATCAAACCATCAATGTTAGAAATATTACCGCCAGTAACACGGCTGAAGATGGTAGAAATGTTGGGCGTGTTTATTAAATCAAAAGTAGCCGAACCGCCAGTGGGAACCGAAAACTGCTGGAAACTGTGAAATAAGTTACTCTTGGCGGCACTACCATTAGTAATGGTGAAGTTATTACCGCTTTGGGAGACAGCAGTATTGAGGGTGCCATCGGGAGTTAGCTGGGCACTCACAGAGGCACACCAAAGCAGCATCCCACCTGTCAGCACTATATCGATCAAACCCCAGCAAACAGAGGGTGCTTTCATCGCTCACTTTCTATCAATACTTAATATATATAGGGTTCCCTAAACGGTATTGTGTTTGCACAGCATCAACAGTTTTAGTAGTTATCTTGGTGTAGCTTTGTGAAAACGAAACTTGCCGTAGGCGTTGCAATTACTGGAACTTCAGTTCGCACCACAGGTTATATCGTGTCCGGTTAAAGACTTATCATTAAGACGGCAGGGGGAAAGAGGGTTTCCCGGTTTTTGCACAGGTGCGGGAATTATAACTAATTAGTCGGACATGATATTAAATATGGTTGTACATGGGTTGGTTGAGCCGCAATTAACTCAATTTTGCCTTGGGTGTTCCGGTGCCAGGAAGTAGCTTGGACAAGAACTTCTGAAGATTCAGGCATTTGTGCTGTGACTTCCCCAGTTTTGCGGTATTCAGAGATATCGCGGACATCAGACCAAGTGCTTAGGCGTAGTCCGTCGTAGACATTGCTCGTCACATCTTGATTGGGATTTTGCGGCACACCACCCCGTCCCGTTACCACAAATCGACTGCCTTGATTTGCAGAACAACCACTGGCTATTTGCTGCGATGAATCGCTGACATTCGCTGGTAGTTGAATTAAGCCAGAATTGGGATCGACACCGATTGTATTAACTTGAACAGTACCGCTAACCCCAAACTGTGAACTAGCAGTGATGTCATTTTCTGGAGTCAGTTGAGGACGATATTTCAGCCCAATAATTCCCTGAGTTGTGATTTGAATATTGCCACCTTTTCCTTGGACTGCATTGGCAATAATGTCACTGTTTTCTAAACCCACGATGTTCGGAGCATTAAGCGTGATATTGCCACCATCACCACTACCCCCTGCTTCTGCACTGATAAAGCTACCATGACGCATCAGTAGTAGATCCCGCAGTTGTAAATTAGTGTTACCACCTCCGCCTGCTTTTGTGGATGCTGAAATGCTGGCCCCATTGTCGAGTCGTAGGGTGTTCGCCTGAATGTTTAAAGTACCAGCCTTACCGGAGCCAAGGTTTTGGACAAAAACTGTTGCACCATTACTGATGTTAAGAAGTGGGGTGTTAATCGTGGTGTTACCTGAAGTAGCGCTGGAAAATCTAAAAACAGGACGAACAGCTGTACCAATATAGCTGGGATTTGCTGCATCTTTGACACCATTCACATCAATCGATTCAGACGCATTGATAGTCAGTGAACCTGCATTTCCTAAAACTATGCTAGAAGCTGACACTCTGCCGCCAGCTTGAACCGACAGCTTGCGGGTATCGATTTTCAAATCCCCTGCATTACCAAACCCAAATGTGGCAGTAGACAACAGACTAAAATACAAACCCTTTGGCGCTCCCTCATTTGTCACCTGAATCGTATCCGCCTTGACGATGAGATCGCCGCCATTGCCTGAAGCGTAGGGTCTTGCTGCGATATTGCCGCCAGCTAAAATAGACAGGTTTTGAGTGGAGATGTTAACATTTCCACCTTTTCCAGCCCCATAGGAAGCAGCTAATATCTGGCTGACTGCTCGAAAAGGAGAAGGATCGCCAAATGCAAAACCATTCACCTGCATTTCATCAGTATTTATTGCAATATTGCCACCCGATGCTGTGCTAAAGGTACGGTTTAAGATATACCCACCCCCGTCAATATTCAACTGTGGGGTGGTAACGATAATATTCCCTGCTGCACCTGGGGATATAGTTTCATTAATTAAACTGCTGGAACTTTTAAAATCAGGAGACTTGCCGATAATCTGGAGGGACTCTGTGGCATTGATGGCAATATCACCAGCAGTTTGATTGCTGCGATTTTGCACCGATACCAGTGAACCATCTCGGATGCTGACCTGTTTACCCTGAATTTGAATGGCTCCTCCCCTTTGCCCACTAAGGTCGCGTGTAGATGCTAGAGCTAGTTGGGTTATCTGGATATTGCCAAAACTCGAAGCATTAGGATAACTTAGTGCAAATCCTTCAGGGATAGTATTGAGTGTGACACTTCCACTAGTAATACTACCCAATTCTATTTGTCCTCCTGGTGTAGAGAGCAATCCTCCATCTAAGGCGACATTCCCACCCACCAATGCTAGGGTTCTTCCAGGTTGCAACTGTAATCCTCTCGTACCGAGGTTTAATCCAGAAACCTGAAGTGAGTCGCCTAATTGGGCATTGTGTCCTGACCCTTGGACGGTAATGGCTCCTGGATTGCTACCAAATTGCAAGCCAATTGGTACATTCATCGTCAACAAAGGGGCTACTGCGGTATTGGTAGCACTAAACTCCACCCCGTCAGAGAACTTGATGCTGGTTGCAGTTGTACCAACAAACGATCCGCCAATATTCAGTTGGGCATTGAGGCCAAATAAAATACCCGCAGGATTGACCACGAACAAATTGGCACTACCATTGGCGCGGATTAACCCATCGATATTAGACACACTACCGCCTGTGACACGGGCGAAGATGTTTTGCACATCGGTGGCATTGTCAAAGAAGGCAGAACCACCTGTAGGCAAGGAGAACTGGCTGAAGCTATGGAACAAGTTTTTCGCGATCTGATTGCCATTGATAATAGTGAAATTATTACCACTTTGGGAGACTGTGGTGTTGAGGGTGCTATCAGGTGTTACTTGGGCGTTAGTCGAATTGCTCCAGAGAAGTACAGTACCCAAAGGTACAAGCATCCCACTTCTAAATATGCTATCCAAAAAACTCAGCCAAATAGAGGTTATTTTCATTGTTTAGCTTGTTAAAATTTCTAATTGCCTAAACTCATTACTATCAATACCCTGAGAGCTTTTTGCATAAAAACTTTCTGAGCGATCTCTACTCATAGTCAGAGAAATTGGCGATCGCCTCAAAACTGTGAATAGCGTATCGAGAAATACAACCCATTTTCTTGGAGCGATCGCTTTTCACCATCCACTGAAATCAAAGGAATGCCCCAATCTATGCGGGCCAAGAAGTCATCACCCTGTTTCCATAACAGCCCCAACCCAGTACTAACAAGCGTACTCGGTGATGGATTTTCGCCTTTGGTATTCCAGCCTTTACCTACATCAATGAAGGGTGTCAGTTGCAACACTCCGCCAATTTTAGCAGCGCGGACAATTGGGACTCGAAATTCCGCCGAAAATAACAGACCATTATCTGTGAGTAATGCGTCTTGGCGATAGCCCCGGACACTTAGCTGTCCACCAAGACCAAATTGCTCTAAAGGTACTAAGGAATCTGCTGCCAATTGGAAATCGCCCCTAGCTAAAAATAGAGTATCTGGTGCTAATTGTCGCACCCACTGCGCCTGTCCCCGCCACGCAAAAAAGCGGCTATCTGGTTCATTCTCACTGACATTAGCATCGAACCAATCTACACCAAAACTCAATTGCGATCGCGCCGCAAAGACATACTGGTTACTTCGCTGAGTATATTCTTGGAAAAAGCGCAGAGCCGAAATATTAGTTTTTCCCTTCTCGTCTGCACCCGGGGATAGTTTAAATGGCCCAATATTATCTATACCTAACTCAGTTTGGCTGGACTGGCGCGAGAATGACAGCCCAACTGCCAACTCTTGGGTTGGTTTTTGGATCAGTGGTTGCCGATAGCCCAATTCGTAAGACTGGGAATCTGACTGGATATCAAGGACACTGAACGGTTTTTCAATAACGTGGTTCCATCCCTGGCTAAAGCCAAAGGATACAGTGCCATTATGGGCATTAATCGGTAAGGTGTAATTGAGATTAATTGTATTACTACCATCAGTATTGGTGTATCCCATACTCAGGGTATCGCCCAAACCCAATAAATTGGCTTCTTGCAGATCCACTCCCCGGCGAAAACTGCCCACACTAGGCGATCGCCCATTATCTAGGCTTGCTGTCAGTTGAAAAGTGTCTGCTTCTTCAACCTCAACTTGCAATATGTTGGTTCCTGGACGCACACCTTTCTGCAACTCGGCTGACAGGTTTTGGATGCGTGGATCGAGGCGGAGTAGTTGAAGTTTTTCTAGTAAGCGGGGTACATTTAGAGGCTTGCCAGCGCCAAGTTTAATGCGATCGCGAATGTATTGAGTGTGTAATCGCCTATTACCGACAATCTGAATTTCTTGCAAACTACCCTCAATCACCTGAATCTTGACTGTCCCAGCTTCTAGTGTCTGTGGTGTAATCAATGCGCCTGTGGTGACATAGCCGTTATCAGTGTAGAGTTTGGTGATGGCATCTTTAACTTGCAACAACTCTGCAAATGTCAGTTCCCGTCCCACAAAGGGATTTGTGACAGCGGCAAACTGTTCTGCTTTGAAAACTGTACTACCCAAAACTTCAATGCGATCAACCTGAAATCTGGTATTAGGGTCATTTTGCTCCAGAATCGGCTGATTCGGTAGTTTTAGAGATGGAAGCAATTGATTCTCGTCTGGTGGCTTGGGTAGCACATTCGATGGTAACGGACTGTCAGGAATATCCTCTAACCGACCTGGGGGTAATGTTTGAGGATCGGGTGTTTGGGCGATTGCATCTTGATAGTTGCACAATATTGCTGCGATCGCAAAGCTGAGTGTTATAAATCCAGCAAAAATCCTTAGTTCGCCCACGGACTTCCTTACCTTTAGCTGATTTATAACCAAGGTTTTTTTAACCATTATTTGTAATTAAATAAATTAGAGATTAAATTCTTAATACTTTGGGAAGTATAAGTCAATAAGTGGTAAGTACTATATCTAACTTAAAAATATTTTGAAAAGATCAGTAATATTACTATTTGTCAAAAATTTTCAGGCGCAAAGTCAGAGACAAGAAGGTATCCTGCCCAAACAAATGGATAAATTACTGGTTAAAGACACCTACAAAACTTGAAATTTGGTAGTTTACAAAACACTTGCGGACTCTCTACCACTACGAGAAAGCAAGCTAGCAAGACCATCTTGATTCTGAATTCTACCTTTTCTTCAATTAATTTGATATTGTTAATTATGCAAGTGTATCAAGATAATTGCACCATATATAAAGCAAAAGTCAGAGCGAAGATTTCCTCGGCTCTGAACTTTGTAAGAGAGTATTCTTATTTAAATTCCCTAACTTTAGTTATAGGAATTCACTGTTAACTGATAACTGTTAAGCAGCATATTTCACTCACCAATTAAGATGTACTTATTTTGATTTGGTTTTTTTGCAGTGTGATTCACGAGGTTTCAGAGGGTTTTTCATCTTTAGGATAAAGAGAGCGAATTAACTCCCGAATTACATCAGTTGCTGGTCTGCCTGTTGTTGAACAGTATTGTTCAAGCTTCTGTGCCTCGCCTGATGTGAGATTGATTGTAAGTCGTTTAACAGCCCATTTTTTATTCATGTACTAGACAAGCTATGTTTTTAAACTACTTCTCTAATATCAATCATCTAAACTGCTCTTACAATGGTATAAGTAATGACATTTAGTTTAAGTAATCATGAAGTTAAATAGGATATTTTTCCAAGTAATAGTGAAGAGGTGAAGTATATTCTAAATTATAAAGTTAAGCTACTTTTCGGACAGTAATTATAAGTAGAATGTAAAAATAAAATTAAATATATCTATACAAAATAAGTATTCTCACAGAACTGTTGAGGATAATAATGAAAAATTTGGCAGCCCTAGCAAATAGAATTCGCGGTTACACACATCAAATCCATCTTCCAATACTTCTAGGGTTTTGGGGAAAAGGGGAAGGGTAAAGGGCACAGGTGTCAACTTAAGCTAAAAGCTTTGTCAAATCTCGTTTCCAGCCTCTGGGCTGGAAATGCAACTCAAAAGCGGCTCTGCCGCCAGCAAGGGAGGCGGAGCCTCTAGGACGGCATTCCCAGTCTCCGACTGGGAACGAGGAAAGTCCTATCAAACAAGGTTTTTAGGACTTGTGTGTACACCGTAGCCCGCTTGTAGGGAGGGGTTGGGGGTGGGGTGTAATGACTGTGGTTAGCATAACTAAATTATGCGGACATGATATAATATAATGTCCGCCAAATTACCCATAATAAAATAACCCCACCCCCAACCCCCTCCCCGCCTGCGGAGAGGGGAGACAAAGCACAACTTTGGCGGGGTGGGGTTCTTCGGGTTTAATAAGCAATCAAGCGGACATGATATAACCTTTTCCCAAAACCCGATTCGGAATTAAAAATGCTTAACTGAGAAGTATTGACGCACCTCCAGGGGTTTTAAAACCTTGATTTTCTCTTAGACTACTCGGTGGGAAAGACTTACATAGGTTTTTGTCGTAGCGAATTTCATTTTCCCAATCTTTTTCAAACTTAATTGGTTTTAATTGTTAGTAAGTCATGTGTTGATAATGTATCGGCAGCAGATTTAATCACATCAAATGACATTCCCGACTTTTCTGCAATATCTAATAGAGTATGCTGACCATCAGATAAATTTAAAACCCACAGGATTGCCATTTCATTTAGTCCGCTATCTTTGTTACCACCAACTGCCCGATATATTCCTCTTTTACCTAACTGTGGCTCACATTTAGGATTTTTGTTGTAGTAGATTTCGTTATTGTTGAGGATATACAACATCGAATGACATTGAAAGAATGACTCGGCTAGATATTGGGGTTGAACGAAATTTAAATCATCAGCTGAGGTATGGTATTCAGGAAAACTACCATGAGGCGATCGCATGAAGCAACCTACAGCTAAATTAAATCCAGGTGAGCAATATTGTCGCTCATCATAGCCATAGGGGAAAAAATCTATAATTTTGTGATCTTGTTTTGAGTTTTTGAGTACATAAGCAGCAACTTTATCGATTTCAGTGTCACCTCTACGGCTTTTTTTGTAGGTAAAGTTGCCTGAATCTCCTAAACAAGTTAATACCAAGCCATGTTTAATGTTGTTGACTTTAGCTTCATTGAGAGCCAACCATGTAATTGAGCCAATGGTTCCGGGAATCCAGAGAAATCTATAGGAATATCTTGGTGTAGTTTGACTTAAATATTTAGCGATAAAAGTAGCGATCGCAATTCCCGAAAGATTATCATTACATAGTGAAGGATGACAAGCATGACAAGAAATCAAGACTTCATCAGTACTGTCTCCGGGAATATAATACTCGCCATAAGTCAAATAACCTGGTTCCAGAGAAGAATCAATACATACTTCATATTCTTCATCATTTAGTTGCAAATACTGATTGTGAGTCAGGCAAAAGCCCCAACTTTCCTTGTAATATGAAGTTCGGTAAGGAATCCAATTAGGATAATCGGCAAGTGTAAATATATGTGATTTAAGTTCTTGAAGAGATATTTTTTGATGTATGGGAATACTATAGTTAACAACGTGCAAATTTGAATTAGTAAAATCTACAATCTTTTCACCTTGAGAGTTTTTAATATAGGCATCTTTAATATTCCACTCATTAGGAACTGTCCAATCAAATACCTCTGTTCCTGTCGGTACTTCATGAACTGACAAAGGAATATGCTGCTGAAGAATTTTTAAAGTTTCTCTAAAACCATCACCTGTAATACTACGGCAAATGGGATATAAATCAGAAATTAGTTGGTAAAGTTCTAGACTGATATCCTTGAGGTTAAAAGAATTTTTGATATCAACTGCAACCATAAGTAGAATCCTTTTAAAAGCCTAAGTCATAGGCGTTACAATTTTTGTCGATTCAAATAAACTCCAAGCCCGATCTTTTTCTGAAATTTCAGTCACAGGTAGAGGCCATTCAATACCAAAGGCTGGATCGTCGTAGCGATACCCATTAGCATATTCTGGTGCATATAAGTCACCCATTTGATAAGCCACTTCGGTTTCGTCAGTGAGCGTTTGGAACCCATGAGCGCACCTATCTGGGATATAGAGAGCAAGGCGATTTTCAGCCGTCAATTCTATACCAATATGAGATAAATAGCTAGGAGAATTTGGACGCAAATCGATAATTACATCATAAATAGCCCCCCTGATACAACGCACCAATTTTGTTTCCTGAGAAGGAGGCATTTGATAATGCATACCCCGCAACGTTCCTTTTTTATAGTTAAAAGATAAATTGCATTGGGCAATAGTAGGCTTTAAACCACGATTTTGAAATTCCTGAACACAAAAAGTCCGAGCAAAAAAGCCGCGAATATCTTGATGCAACTCTAAATCAACAATAAATGCTTCTTTTATTTTAGTTTCAGTGAAGATCATAAATTTACAAACTTGAGAGAAAATTAAAATTCTAATTTTTTAGAAAAACATTTTTCGACAGTAAAAGGCCTCAGCATATTTACCCGGCGAGTTTGATTCAATCCCACGAATTCTGAGCATGGAACGAAAAGTCTCTTCTGTAAACCACTGCTTATTATTCTGGGTAGGGAACGCATCCAAAATATATTGAATTTTTCGGCGGCAGAGTGTTTCATTTAAATGGACAAAGAAATTAGGAATACCCAAATCACCATCATATTTGGGTATTTCATATTCTAAAATTAAATGATTTCTAAAGGTATTCCAAGTCAACTCAGAAATTAAGCGGTGATCTTGGTGGCGATCGTCTCGGTGATGAGTAAAGATTATATCGGGTGAAAATTCTTGCTTCAACTGTTCAAAACATTCCTTCACCTCTATCCCTTGAAAAGGCAAAAAGCCATCTCGAAAATTTTTAATGATAATTTTCTTGACTGGGATTTCTTCTAAGAAGAGATTAGCACTAGTGGTTGCTTCCTCTGCTCTTTGCTCATTGGAACTAAAGACAACCCAATAGATAACAACATCTTGGTAAGTCTCTATCAGCTTTAAGATTGTACCTCCACAACCAATCTCGATATCATCGCAATGAGAACCTAGACAAAGAATTTTGTACTCAGATTCTTCTATCTTATTCAAACTAAGTTGGATCATAAATGGTCGATTTGTACTTGTTCATCTCCCCAAACTTCCCAAGGTCTGTTGCCTTGAGCATACATATCATCCAACTGTTGTTTCTCTTTAAAGGTATCCATTACTCCGAAAAAGCCAGTGTATTTATATGCAAAAAGTTCTTCTTTGGCAATCAATCTTTGAAAAGGCTCCATGACCAGTTCTTCGCCATAATTTATATAGTTGAAAATCTCTTTTTTAAAGATAAAATATCCTCCATTAATCCAAATATCACATTGTTTTACATCTTGGATATTTTTTACCAAACCATCCTCTTTCATATCAACTAAGTGAAAAGTTTGGCTTGGTCTGACACATAAAAAACTACCGATTTTATCACGTTGATAAAAATTATTGATATACGTTGGTAAATGTAAATCTGTCAAACCATCACTATAATTAGCTAAAAATACTTCTTCTCCTTCTAGATACTTTTCTACTGCTTTGAATCTTTGACCAATGTTGGCAGTTAACCCTGTATCTACAAATGTAATATTCCAATCTTGAATATCTCGATTAAACAACTGAATTTGGCTACCGTTAGAAAGAGTAAAGTTATTAGAAAGCCATTCATTGTAATTCAAAAAATAGCTTTTAATGAGGTCAGACTTGTAACCAAGACATAAGATAAAATCTTTGTGTCCATAGTGAGCATAGTATTTCATTACATGCCATAATATTGGCCTATAACCAATATTTACCATTGGCTTAGGAATACTTTCTGAGTATTCTCTCATTCTGGCTCCTAAACCACCGCAAAATAAAACTACTTTCATGTCACTTACCTCTTTTTAACGATTTTTTGACGAGCAAAAATACTAAATACTTAAGAGTAGACATTAACTTCAGGAATTGGTACAACAAATTGTCCTCCCCAGTCCCGAATGTAAGCCATTTGGGTCATAATTTCATTTTTCAGATTCCAGGGTAATATTAGTATATAGTCAGGCTTTGTTTCGGCAATTTTATCTGGATGAAAAATCGGAATATGAGTTCCTGGTAAAAATTGACCCTGTTTATAAGGGTTACGGTCTACTGTATAGTCAAGAAAATCTGTGCGGATACCGCAATAGTTTAAGAGAGTATTTCCCTTACCTGGAGCACCGTAACCAACAATCGATTTTCCTTCTCGCTTAACTTTGATCAAAAAATCTAATAAGTTGCGTTTAGTTTCTTTAACTTGTTCTCTAAAGGAAAAATAGTATTCTAATTGCGTAAAACCAGCCACTTCTTCTCTATTTTTAAGTTCTGACACTTGCTGAGTAACGGGTTTAGACGAGTCTTCATTATGGCGGGCATAAATTCTCAAAGAACCACCATGAGTAGTTAATTCTTCTACATCAAAAATTGTCAAACCGTGAGCAGCAAAAATCTTGTCTACGGTAAGAAAGGAAAAATAAGAGAAATGCTCATGGTAAATAGTATCAAACTGATTTTCCTCGATTAACCGCATCAAGTGGGGAAATTCCATAGTTATTACACCATGCGGTTTGAGGATAATTTTCATCCCCTTGACAAAATCATTGAGATATGGTGTGTGAGCAAGGACATTATTTCCGAGTAATAAATCTGCCTGTTTGCCCTTAGCAACCTGTTCTTGTGCTGTCTCCTGTCCAAAAAATTTGACAACTGTAGGAATACCTTTTTGAATTGCTACCTCAGCAACATTTGCTGCTGGCTCTATTCCCAGCGCCGGGATGCTTTTGGCAACAAAGTATTGCAGTAAGTAGCCATCATTACTAGCAATTTCTATGACCTGACTTTCCTGGTTTAATTGGAAACGTTCTACTACCAAATCAACATATTTTTTGGCGTGTTGTAACCAGCTATCAGAGTAGGAAGAGAAGTAAGCGTAGTCGCTAAAAATATTTTCTGGACTAATGTATTCTTGGAGTTGAACTAAAAAACACTCCTCACAAACATAGACATGCAGAGGATAAAATGGCTCTACTTCATTGAGCTGTTTGAGACTGCGATAACTTTCGCAGGGAGGAGACATACCTAAATCTACAAAGGTATGGTGTAAGCCTGTTCCACAGAATAGACAATTACCAGTTATTAGCTTATTATTTGTTGACTTTAGCAAATTCATAACTTATTATATGAAATTTTTAAACAGTCTGCCAGAAGAAATCTCGATCGATTTGCTGAGTGCGAATGAGGTATTCCAATTGTTTCAGGCGGGTAAAGCCTCTAGACTCAAATGTTGCTCTATCCATATCAATTTGCTGAAAGACATTATATAGTTGTTGGGCACCTCGTTGGGCATTCCATTCACATTTGAATCCTGGTAAATTTTGGTTAATTTTATTAAATAAAACCCGATAGCTGCGGTTATCAGGATCGTGTTTACCAAAGCTCAATTGACAATCTGTAAAGACATCTGCAACTATTTGAGCAATTTGTTTGACTTGATAGTTGCTATTTGTATCACCGACATTGAAAATTTGGTTGTGAATTACATCACGCGGAGCTTCTAAGGTACAGGCAATTGCTTTGCAGATATCCAATAAATGTACTAGGGGACGCCAAGGTGTACCGTCGCTGTTCATCTTGATTTCTTTAATTGTCCATGCCCAACCTGCTAGATTGTTTAAGACAATATCAAAGCGCATTCTTGGAGAGGCGCCATAGGCTGTGGCATTTCGGAGAAAGGTGGGAGAAAAGCCATCATCAGCAAGGAGTTTCACATCCTGTTCGACAAGTGCTTTGCATTTGGCATAAGCTGTTTGGGGATTGATGGTAGACTCTTCGCTAACGTAGTCTTCAGTGGCAAAACCATAGACACTGCATGATGAAGTGTAGATAAAGCGTTGGATTCCAGCTGCTTTCGCCAGTTTCGCTAAATGTACTGAGCCTTTGTGGTTGATATCGTAGGTGATATCAGGGGCTAACTGACCTAAAGGGTCGTTAGAGAGTTCTGCCATGTGAACTACTGCTTCCACACCTTGCAGGTCTTCTGTTGTAATGTGGCGGATGTCTTTGTTGAGGGTTTTGGCAGTTACCTTGGTGCCGTTATATAGCCAACCGACTTTATAAAAGCCAGTATCTAAACCAATAACTTCGTGACCTTCTTGAATCAACAGAGGAGCTAATAACGAGCCGATATAACCTTCAGTTCCAGTTACAAGTATTTTCATATCCTATGATGCGATCGCAATTAGTGGGGATTTTAATTCAGTAGGAATATTATCTTGGGTATTATCTACAGGTAGTGGTAGGAACTTAGCAATGATTTCTTCTCTTAGGGGAGCGGCTTCATCTTGAGTCAACCAAACGAATAACTTTGCTACTGCTTGCGGGGATCTGTCAAGTTTGAGAATTTCTTGGAGCATACGCAAAGCTCCCATAACATTACCACTGTTCAGAGGAATCGCTGCCCTTGTCAAACAATAATTGAAGTTATAGCTACGAGCTTGGGTTGTAATGTCTGCGCAATATTCAGCAGGAAGATAACTCTCTGAAATTTCTATACACTGGCGGATGGATGCCGCCAAAATACCGGATGATAAGTCATCACCTGTCTGTCTGTCGGAATGTATACGGTAACGAGCCAAACTTTCCGGTTCGTACCACCAATCAGAAGAAGCAGTAATGCGTTTATAAAGTTCCCATTCAGGAGTGCAAACTAACTTCGGATAATAACCTCCTATTTTTTCATGAGTTAGGCGACGAATAACAACCGCAGGCATCTGTAATGGACATGTTACACCAATCTGCTGCCAAAAATTCCCACAGATACCTTTCTGATTTCCAAAGCAGGAAATCACTTCCCATTTTTCAAGTACTGTTCCTTTTTCATTGAAATATTCAAAATTTGTGAAAGCGGCTCCTACGGAATCTGGACACCCTTGGAGACTTTGCTGGAGTCGGTCATAAAAACCTGGAACCACACTATCATCATCATGTAGGATATGAATCCACTGACCGCGACTGAGGGAAATGCCTGCATTTTGATTTGGCAATACTCCGATATTTTCCTGATTGCGGTAGTAGCGGATTATCCCCCCCCCAATACTGTTTACAAGATCGAATAACGGTGTTGTACTGGCATTATCCATTACCAGAATTTCCATCTGCTCTGCCCCAGTCCATTGCACCAAGACGCTAGCCAGACATTCAAGAAGATAATCGGTGCGGTTATATACCGGAATCACCACAGTCCAAAATGGTCGAGGTTTTTCTGGGTCTGTTACAGGTGGAATCGCTGGAAACTGATAGTCACCAACAGTAACCTCACCTTGAGGAATGGGGGGAGTAACAAGCATTTCTGGAGTGATGGCAACATCAAAGTAAGCAGACACCGCTTTGGCATAGTGAGGATTGAATAAAGTTAATGCCTGACGATATACAGAAATCGCCTCTGCTCTCTTGTTTTGAGCTTGGTAAACCTGACTCAAACGGATGTAGATTTCCCAGTTTAAGGGATTGAGTTTTAGGGCTTGGCTATAAGAGGCGATCGCTTCTGACCATTGACCTATTTCTTGCAGGGTGTTGCCTAAGCTATAATATGTCTCTGGCAAGTTTGGGTCAAGAGCGATCGCTTGACGATAGTAATTAATTGCTCTCTTGAAATCCCCTGCGATTGTGCAGGAAATTCCCAATTTGTGATTTAAATCCGCGTAGTGCGCTTGTTGATCTTTTGATAGTTTACCTTGCGCGTTGAGGGCGTTACCTAAGTTGACTTCTGCTTCGGCGCAGTTGGGCTGAAGTTCTAAGGCTTTTTGATAACAAGTGACTGCTTCATCAAACTTACCTTGTTGTTCTAAGGTATAACCCAAGTTGTTATGTATTGCTACTAGCTTGGACTCTAGAGCTATAACATCAGGTAGAGAAGCGAAATCAAAATACAATAAAAACTTTTGGCAAGGAATATTTTGAAAGTTTTTATTTTCTTGCTTAAATTTTTGAGATAACAAAACTAATTGTTTATCTCTATTGATTATCTCAATATCGTTCAGCTTTTCTAAAAGCTCACCATCCAATTCTCTGCCGTCATTCCTCGAAGGTGCGTTCTTTTTTAACCAATGTGTATGCCAAAAAATAAAACCTAAATAATAAGATGTTAGTCCTTCAAATTGAATTGCTTCACAGAATGGAATTTTTGCATGTTTATCGAAAATATTTTGCTGCGAAACTGTCCAATATGCTAAATCTCCATTGCCAGAAGCAGGAGATTTTAAATTCGTGTAGTAGTTTGGATCGTCTGGACGTTGATATAAATTTACTCCTGAAAAAAATAAGGCTGTATTTTGCAGATGATTTTGCTTCAAATAATGATAAATATTTTTTAAATGTTCAGTAATACCCACGTGACCACTGTCAATATCAACGCAAATTTTATACCGCGTCAGACTGAGACTAAAATTAGAATAAAAAACGAAAGAATGAATGTTATTTACATCCAATTCAACTTGTTCTTTTGTACCAAATAAATCGACGTAGGGTAAGTAATGAAAAGCCCGTATTTTTTGAGGATATTTTTGTGCAAATGCCTTGATTATTTGGGGAGCTTTGTCCGTACACTGATGAAACACAATTACTAATTCATCTACATAATCAATCCAAGATTCGATCGTTGGTGCTAAAAATTCCTCTTCATTACGAATTCGCATCAGACCGCTAATACCATCTTGCCGATTTTGTGGCTCAAAAGATGAAGTATTTATAGTAGGATGCTCAATCTGACCAATTGACATAGTTTGTTAGTCCAAAATTAAAAAATTTTGCTTTTCCCTAAATAAGTCTTGATAGCGGTTCCCAATCTGGTGAGGTACGTTTTCAAAGTTACTAACTTTGCTCACAAGGATTTGGGTGTACCTCAGTTGCTTAGGAAACACTATATAAAGGAAGTGAGATAAATCTTGAGACAATTTCATCACGCAGAGGAGCTGCTTCTTCTTGTGTTAACCACCGGAATAACTTTGCCACTGCTTCAGGGCTACGATCTATTTTTAAAGCCTCTTCTAACCCTTGCCAAACTCCAGCTAGATTACCAGCCTGTAGGGGAATTATGGCTGATTCTAGACAATAAAGAAAATAATGACTCCGGGATTGGGCAGTAATTTGTGCCGAGTATTCAATAGGAAAATAACTCTTGGAAATTTCAATTGCACGGCGGATAGATATCATCTGTTTCCCAGAGAGTAATAGTTCGCTGGTGACATTGTTAGCGTGTTGGCGGTAACGAGCTAAAATTTCTGGTTCATACCACCAATCGTAAACAGAGGCAATGCGTTTATAAACTTCCCAATCGCTTGTATAGGTCAGTTCAGGATGATATACGCCCAATCGTTCGTGCGCTTCTCGACGAATCACTACCGCAGGCATATTCAATGAGTTACTAACTCCAATAATTTGCAGCCAATTTTGGGCAATTCCTCGCTGCTCTCCATAGACTTGTTGGCTGAAAATTACTTCCCCTTTCTCGTTAATATTTTCATAACCTGTAAAAGCGGCTCCTATAGAATCTGAACACCCTTCTAGACTTTCTTGTAGCTGGGAATAAAAACCTGGGAGAATATAATCATCGTCGTGCAGTAAATGAATCCAATGACCGCGAGTGAGAGCAACTCCGGCATTCCAATTTCCTGGCAGACCGAGATTTTGCGGGTTGCGATAGTAGTTGATTATTCCTTGTCCAATACTATTCACCACTTCAAATACTGGCGTTGTACTAGCATCGTCCATGACGATGATTTCCATCTGCTCTTCTCCTTGCCATTGGGACAATACACTGACAAGGCATTCGAGTAGATAATCTATGCGGTTATATACAGTTATCACCACACTCCAGAAAGGACGCTTACCTGTATTTGCTACTGTCGGAATAGTCGGAAAGCTGTATTCCCCTACAATTACCTCCCCTTGGGGAATTGAGGGCGTGACTGGTACTTGTTGAGGAATTTCAGCATCCTCACCAGCTGCTAATGCTTTGGCATAGTGGGGATTAATTAGCTTTAACCCTTGTCGATAGGCAAAAACTGCTTTCTGGTATTGGTTTAGTTGCTGGTAAATTTTACCTAAGTTGAGGTATATTTCTCCATCGTTGGGATTAAGTTCCAAAAGTTTTTCATAAGATGCGATCGCCTCTTCTAATTCTCCTTGTTCTTGCAGCGCCAAAGCCAAGTTATAATGGGCTTCTAACAAATTTGGTTGTAGTGCGATCGCTTGCTTGTGACAAGTAACAGCATTTTTAAAATCTCCTGCTTTTTTCCGGGCAACACCCAATTGATTATTTAATTGTGCATAGTACATTTGTTGATTGCCGGAGAGCTTACCTTGAGCATGTAACGTATTGCCCAAATTAGCCTCTGCTTCTATAAAGTCTGGCTTTAACTCTAGAGCTTTTTGATAATAGTGAATTGCTTCTTCAAATAATCCTTGTTGTTGCAGAGTATAGCCCAAGTTGTTGTAAATCGGTAGTGAGTTAGGTAATAAAACTAAAGCTTGCCGATAAGCTTTCTCTGCTTCGGCAAACTGCTCCTGAACTAAATGCAAATTACCTAAACTGAACCAAGTTTTCACAGAATCTGGTTGAACTTGTGAAGCCGCATTTAACCACTGTTCAGCAATTTGAGGTTGCCCCATCTGCTGTGCTAACATTCCCAAACCATATAAAGCTTCAGGATTATCAGGTTGTTTTTCCAGAACTTGACTATATAGCTGTTCCGCCTCCAATAAACTATTCTCTCGTTGCTGTTGAACTGCTAGTTCGAGGATTTCAGCTATTTCTGTTTTATCTAGCGATTCAGCTTCATCCTTGTCACCTGACTGATGCTTTTGCACCGCAATTTGAATAAGAGATTTAACTTTAGATTCTGAAATATTCGTAGTATCCATAACTATGTAGTATCTATAACTATATTTGAATTTGATATTATATTGTTATAGATTACTATAAATCCTTACCATAAGTGATAACTATCAATAAAATATTTTACCTATTTTTACTTGTTAATAAAGCAAGTCTATTGATTAAGATAAAGGAGAGATTTTGTCAACAGTATGAGCGATAAATAAGCTTGAAGCTAGCGATCAAACGTTACCAACTCAAGTAATTTCAGTGCGTACACCATAGGGGTTGCTGTTGGCAAAACTTCTCCCAGAAAAGATATCGACATTTTCTTGTACAATCAGATTTTTTACTCACCCGATTGTTTTGACTGAGATGCTTGTAAATCAGAGTCCGTTAGTGAATGAAACGAGGAATTAGCCTTAAGTAAATTAGATTACCGAGCTGATATCACTTGCACTCACGTTTGTAAATAATATGCTTTGTGGAGAATTATTCAAGAGAGACAAAGAATTACCGAGAGACAAAAAATTACCGAGAGAAAAAGAATCACCGAGAGTCAAAGAATTACCGAAAGACAAAGAATTGAAGGTGAGAAGAGCGCCATTGTTGGTATCTGTTACCTTCCCTTGACTTCCCCAGCCATCTAATACAAGCTTATCAACACCAACCTGGAAATCTTGAATGACATCAAAGTCTTTTTTAAGGAAGGTATCGCTACGTTTGAAAGTAAATGTGTCATTACCTTCGCCACCAACTAAGACATCATTACCACTACCACCATAGAGTGTATCATTGCCTTTACCGCCATAGAGTGTATCATTGCCATCGCCACCATTTAGCGAATCATTACCTTGGCCGGCGTCGAGGTCATCATCACCTCTGTTTCCAGATAGCTTATCATCTCCCAAGCTGGCATAAAGTTTATCCGCACCGTTGGTTCCCGTCAGATTATCCTTCCGAATTGTGCCATAGATAACATCTCGACCCAGGTTGCCGATTAAAGTATCTCCTGCCAATTCAACAGAAGTAGTATTAATTTTGACTATAGTTAGGTTGGTATTGCGCTTAAAATTCCGTTCATAAGTCCCAACAGCACTACCATTGAGAAAGTCACTACCATTGTTGCCATTAATATCGGAGCTTCTATCGCGATCGTCAATTTTAACATTGCTACTACGACCAAAGGTTAGATCCCCAATTTTATCGGAGGAGATTAATTTACCCTGGATACCAAAATAATCTAAAACCCTGGCCCTGTTAGGATTTGTAGTATCTAATACCAAAAAAGTGGTTGTAGACTGAGCCTTGTTATATTCTACATCAGGATTTTCAATTTCTTTAGCTGCCAATTTTAAATCTGCTGAAAAATCAAAAGAGAAGCTTTCATTACGACCAACCGCAAAACTAGCAAGTATCTTTGCTTCGCTGTTGGAAGTACCTTCAAATTGACCACTTAATCCAACAACAGCAGATTGAGTGAAAAGTGATGAAAAAGTTGGATCAAAACTTGCTTTAGCCTCAGCAATTGCAGCAGTTATACCACCTTTAACTAATGTATCGGCCTCGGTAGAAGTTAAAATGCTTGCAGCACCTTCACTATAGTTAGAAAAAGTTGCATCCCCTTCAGCGGTAGCAAAATTAGGTCTAGGATCGGGCTTGGGATCGGGTCTATTATTGAGATTAGTTCTACCATTGAAAGAAAGTAACTTTGGAACTGTCAGTGTTAGACTTACTCTTGATGCCATAAAAAACCTGTATTGATTTTGTTAGTTAACAAATTTGCGCGTAATTTGCGCGTAAAAGTTCGGGGAGTAATTCTCTCCTAATTTACGAGCTAAATCTCTCGATATCCCTAATGAACCTGTCAGCTTTTATCCAGGACTTGCTTTGCTTTTAACAGCACTTTTAAATAGCCCAATTGACTATTCCAAGCTGAACGTGGAAGTAATGGGATTTTCTCTAAATCTTGAGATGGTAATGACTTAAGGTCAGTTTTTTTCCCTGAAATTGTGTTAATTTCTGAATTTTCTGCCATGATTTATTATCTCACGATAGAGTAAGAAAATTCGGGTTCTTGTTGCCAACTTTCCGACCACTGAATGCTGTCAGCAGTAAAGTTTAATCGGTCGTTGGCTGGCAACAAAGTATCTGTAGGCTCGAAAATTAGCTCAAATTCGCCATTATCAAATGGCAATCCTTGCGCCTTTACTTTGGGAACTACACGCTCTCTCATACCTTGTTTGGCATGAACAAGAGCGCGATGATGACAGTAAGGATTATTACCTCTCTTATTAAAGAAAACATGGGCAGTCCAACTGCAACCCCCACGACAAAGTTCAGCATATTCGCAGGTTTTACAGAAACCCCACAGGTGTTTTGTGCCTTCAGGTGTTCCTGCTCCTAGATTGAAGCGTAGTTCTTCTGCACCCTCGATAATATCATGCAAGGTTTGTTCTCGAATATTACCACCTGTATAGGCAGTAGTCGGTAGTGAGGGACAACCTTTAATCGCTCCGTCAGCTTCAATTCCCAAGGTTGAGAGTCCTGCACCGCAACCTTGCCAAAATGAGAATTCATGCTCCTTTCCCCGTCCCCGCAACAGTCGCTCATAAGGGCCGTAGTAACCAATGTTATTTCCCGCCTGAAGTTGCACACCTTCTTGGTAAGCACGACGCGCCACACGGGCAAGCATGGGGTAGATATCTAACAGTTCATGGGGTTGGAGCAGGATATCTGCGTTATCGGCAGCATTCCCCATTGGTACAGTTAGCTGAACTTGCCAAGCACGGGCACCGGCATCACGAATGCACTCATAGATGCAGGGAAATTCTGACGCTGACAGGCGGTTAATTTGGGTGTTACAACCAAAAGAAATACCGACTTCTCGCAGATGACTCATGGTCTTAAATGCATATTTCCAAGAGCCTTTCTTTCCCCGCAGACGGTCATGAGTTGCTTCCAAGCCATCAATAGAAACAGAGACGGTACGAATTCCCGCTGACTTCATTTTTTGGGCGGTTTCTAACGAAATGCCATAGCCGCCTGTAGTCATACCACATAACATTCCCGCCTCGTTGATAGCTTTGGCAATTTCCAGCCAGTCTGGACGCAGAAATGCTTCACCACCAATGAGAGTAACTTCTTTAATTCCAACTTCTGCCATCTGCTTGACGAGATCCAAAGCTTCCTCTGGGGAAAGTTCGTTGGCGCGTTCATGTCCTGCACGGGAACCACAGTGACTACAAGCTAGATTGCACTTTAAGGTAATTTCCCAAACTGCGTAGCTTTTGCGGTGATATGTCATAGGTTAACTCTCAATCTCAACCCTCAAAATAAACGTTTTATCGGGTTATTGTACTTCTGTTGAACTAACAACGACTCCATATAACGCTTGTACAGGTGGGTCTATTGCTTGACGAAGTGGCCATGGCTTTGGAAGTGGTCTAGGAATCCATTTAATTGGTTTAATTGATGGTTTTCCAAAGTTTTCGGGAAGTGAAACTACAACATCACGTAATTTTGGTTGAGTGATTAATGGTGGCTTAATAACTGGTTGATTGATGCTTATAAGCCCACCAAATGCTCCCATTAATTCTTCTTCACTGAGGTCATCAAACTGACCTAGTTCTTTTAATTCCAAGATTTTAATGGAGGCTGTTTCAAATTCTTCTTTAGAAAAATTATAGCCACCTTCTTCCATGACTTTTATCACTTCCTCAATCTTATCACTCATCAATTGAGTGTAAAAAGCTTCGTCTTTGACTAGTCTGACTAAGAAGTCTTTAACTTTCTCAAAAATTGTTAATGACATAAATTTTACCCCCTGAATTTGAAAGTTGAAGTTTAGATTGATGAAAATTGACGATCGCGTGAAATAATCCGTTTAGCCAGAAACTTTTAGTGAGTCAACTTGTGTAAATTCTTGTTGCTGGGTTTGGTAAATATCTCCTAATTTGATGTTGGCTTCCTGGTGTTGGGGATTGAACTCCAAAGCTTTTTGATAGCAAGCGATAGCTTCTTCTAACTCCCCTTGCTCTTGCAGTATCATCCCCAAGTTATAATGGGCTTCTACCAAATCAGGCTGTATTGCGATCGCAGTTCGATAGTAAACAACAGCAGTTTGCCAATCACCTCCTTCTTGGTGGGCAATGCCCATCTGATAATTCAATTCTGCGTAATAGGCTTGTTTCTCTGGTGAAAGCTTCCCTTGAGCAAACAGCGCATTCGCTAAATTGATTTCTGCTTCTATGCAGTTGGGCTGAAATTCCAGAGCTTTTTGATAAGATGCGATCGCATCCTCCCACTTATCTTGTTGTTGCAAGGTGTAGCCCAAATTGTTGTATATTGTCCCTGCATCTGGTCGCAACGCAATCGCTTTTCGGTAAGCGGTTTCAGCTTCTGGTAACTGTCCTTGACCTTGAAGCAAATTGCCTAAACTAAACCAAATTTTCACCGAGTTAGGCTGAACTTGGGAAGCTGCACTCAAATGCTTCTCGGCTTCCTGCAACTCACCTTTCTGCTGTGCCAGTATCCCTAAACCGTATAATGCTTCTGAATAGTCTGGTTGTTTTTCTATCACCTGACGATATAGCTGTTCGGCTGTGTCTAGGCGATTAGCTCGATGATCTTGAAGTGCAATTTGAAAGAGTTCAGCAACTTCTTCGGCGTTAAATTGTCTTGGTTTATTAACCAACTGCAAAATAAAATCTTCCAGCGCTCTGACTGGCTTTAAATCGCCATATAATTTATGTTTATTTTCTGCAACTTGCTGGGAAATATATTGCCGATATTGAGCATCTTTCCCCAGACGGATGGCGATTTGGACGTATTCTGATTTATTTGAAGCGATCGTCTCTTCGATACCCATCATCTGCAAAATTGCTAGAGAATGGCGCGATCGCATCATTTCTCCTGGTAAAGTGACAACTGGAATATTATGAGCAATAGATTCGAGCGTGGAGTTACATCCAGACCAACCAATACTATCTAAGAAGACATCTGCTAAAGCTGTAGTCCCAGCAAACTTTCTGTCATTCAGGAAAGACAAAAACAAACAGTGATCTTGATAATCTAACCCGAATGCTGTAAAAGCATGGTTTAAGCGCTGGCGAAATCTTTCTGTGATTTCTTCACTTTTGCTTTTAATAAATACAAACTTAGAATTACCTAACTCTTTAGCAATAGAAGGGAAAACATCATCATGATTAGGCAAATATTTATATAATGACTGACAACACCAGAAGAAAATATCATCCTCTTTTAAACCTATATCTGGTTTCTTAATTTCTTCGGGTGGAATTGCTAAAGGCATGTAATGAATAGATAGATTAGGTAATCTAACTAATTTTTCTGTATAATGTTCTTGAGCATTTTCTGGTTCCATTAAGTCACTGCTCAAGTAATAGTCAATTGTCGGGAGTCCACTCGTCTCAGGGTGTCCCCAAGATGTCATTTGAATTGGTGCTAATCTCAGACAACCCAGTTTGAGCGTCATTGGGTCCATCCCAAATTCTGGGAAAATCAAGATATGTAATTTATCTTTTGTGATTACCTCACACCATTGTTCAGTTGAGCGAACACCTTGGACAAATTTATCAAAAGCTTTGGTGGCACTTATCGTTGAGTAATCTGTTTTATCTCCGGTATAATAACCAAATAATTCAAACTCGCTTCTATCTATATTTTCTACCCAACCTTTAATCGGGATTTTCCAATTAGAATGACTAGATAAAAATCCAGAGACAATACCAATACGAACCTTTTGATTTTTCTCCAAATTTGGCAGAACAAGCGGCTGGCAATCTTGGGGATACCGACTCGACATAATCTGGAAAATCATTTCCCCATAAGTTCGCTGTAAATCTCGGTCATTTAAACCTTGATATGTCAAATAAAAAGGTTGAAATGCTCCCACAGCCTCAGATGCTTTGGCCCGTTCTTCCTGATTAGTTAATTCATAATATTGAGCTAAATCTTGCAAATACTGTTGATACTGATTTCGTCTGAATGCAATGTCATCAACATTAGAATAGATAACTGGTAGTTGGCTCATACAAGCACCAAATTTAGCCAGATCATAGTTTGGTGTTAGTTTGACTGCTTGCTCAAATGCCTGGATTGCCGCTTCTATTTGGTTATCATCTCTTAATGCTGTTCCCAAGTTGCAATATATGTAATCAATATCAGGTCGAATTTTAATCGCTTTTTGATAGGATTCTATGGCAGCATCAAATTTATTTTGCGCCCTGAGAATATTTCCCAAGTTGTTATAGGTGATTGCAAAATCAGGTTGAATGCTTAAAGTTTTTTCGTAAGCTTCTATTGCTTCTGCAAATTTTCCTTTTTCCTGGAAAAGATACCCTAAGTTGTGATAGGCGTAATGATAGTCTGGTTTAATTTTTAGTGCTTGTTGGTAAGAATCGATGGCATCATTGAATCGCCCTTGTTTTTGGAGTACTTCTCCTAAATTAGTATGAGATGATACCAAATCTGGCTGCAATGCAATAGCTTGGCGATAATATAATTCTGCGATCTTGAAATCACCTGCCTGTTGCCTAGCTAAAGCAAACTGCTCATTCAACTCTGCGTAGCGGATTTGTTCTTCTGGTGACAGCTTACCTTGAATGTGAAGAATATTTTTGATATTAATTTGTACTTCTATACTGTCAGGAAGAATTAAGAGTGCTTTTTCATAACAGGCGATCGCTTCTTCTAGTTTACCCTGTTGTTGCAGAGCAAACCCCAAACTGTTATGTATTGCCCCTACTTCTGGCTGTAATTGCAAGGCTGCTTGAAAAAATTGTTCTGCATTTTGATATTGTTCACGTTGCTGCACCAGCAGACCTAATCCATATAACGCCTCTGACTGCTGGGGATCTAAATCTATAATTTGACGATAAATCTCTTCGGCTTGGGTGAAACGCTTGGCTTGGTGATATTGACTTGCGAGTTGGAGAGCATCAGGAATTGTGGTCACGTCGCTTTGCTCCAAATTCAAAATTAACAATCCCCATAAATAAATTTAGGAGCTTGTATCCTTTTATTTATGAGCTATGATTTATACAATCTTTATTTATTTAATATGTCTGTTGTTCCTATATCTGCAAGGAACTCAAGTTTTTGAAACTTATAAATGATATCAATTGATATCATGTCTGCTTGATTACTTCTTAAATTTGATTAACAGGAATTTTACTCTTCTCTACCTTTGGGGGGTCTACGAGAAGCTTAAGGCTACGGTAAAGTGTTCCTCTTATGACTATTAGCCCAGAGTTTTAATTCAGGGCGGGCAAACAACATAGACTGCAAACTGGGTTGAGGATTAAATGTTGTCAGTTGTAAAATTTTATTGCGGAAACAGCTATTTTAGACCAAAAGATGTATTTTTGGTAAAAGCCGAAGGCTCAAATGAGCAAAGAGCCTTCGGCATTTATCAATATACTAAGCTTTCGAGCCTAACTCTACTTGCAGAAGTTAATACTTTTTGTAAGTAGAGTTTAATTATTACTACTTGTTACTACTTGTAAGAAGTAGAAGCATAGCTGGATGAGGAAGCAGTAGCACTATTAGGAGTGACGGTAGCGTTAGTAAAGGTTACAGCGATGTTGTTGACGCCATGCGTATTGCTGAAGCATCTGCATCTGCTTGTGCAATGCTTGTGTATTTTGGAGTGGGCTTGGGCTTGNGGCTTAACTATGATGATGATTGGCTTCTTATAGGTACCACCAATAATTTCTTCAGTGGTATTTTCCAAGTAGTTAAGATCAGAAATGATCATTTGAGTTCTCCTAAAATTTGTAACTGTTGTTGGGAATGTTTTGTCTAACCAACTTATTTCGTTTGGCTATATATCTAATATACTTTATTCCTCAAAAAAGTCAACACTTTTTTGAGGAATTTATGATTAAAAAAACTAATGTATTTATGTTTGAAATTCATTATATTTAGTCCTAATTGAAGTTATAAAAAACTGCATGGTAAATTTAAGCAGAAATTAAATTAATTGCTGCCCAGCAAGAGTTATAACGATTTAAATTAATTTTTAACCAACGCAGTAATAGCACTTTGTAGATATATTCACAAAACACTAAAAAAGAAAAGCTATTAAGTTTTAAAGCAAATAAAACCTGTATCTGCAACATTTTTGAAGGCTAGAGAAATATATCCTAAATTAGGGTAGATACTTAGCAACAAAAACATTTGAAAATTCATAAATTATTTAGTCTTGGTGAATAACATATCTATTAATTCCTCTTGTGAACCGTCTGAGTCTATTTGAGTAACTATTTTCATCGTGGTGATTTGTTGCTTTAACCAATCAGCAAAGGATTCTGTAATGATTTTTTGGCGCAACTGTTCATCTAATTGGGGTTGAATGACTTCTTCCACCCAAATTAAATACACTCCCTTGGGAGTTGTTATCGGTTTGAGAGCTTCTGGTGGTGCAGCAGCAAAGACAGCGGCTGCAATCTCTGGACGAAAATCTTTGCGGTACCGGAGTCCTTTGTATCCATAAGCACGACGGGCTTCTGGTTCTGAGATATATAGACGAGCAATATCTGGAAAATTGATTTCGCCTTCTTCTAGGGCATAAAAAAGCTCTAAAGCCAAGTCTCGATCCTCGAAGACAACTTCGTAGGTAACGGCAGCGATATAATCTAGCTGATGTTCGTAAAAATGCTTTTCCAGTTGATTGGAAAATAGATGATTTGCTAACTTCCGCGAAAGGATGTTGTTGTAGGCTAATTCTTCAAACTGATCCACAGAGAGGTGGTGTTTTTCTAGCCATGACCAGGTGTCTTTAGCTTTGACAAGCTTCTTGGCGAACCTTAAGTTATCTCCTTCTTGCTGTAGTTCTTCTGGCGTGACTGTAATTCCTGCCGCTTGAGCTGCTTCGGTAATAATACTTTGCGATGCGATCGCTTCCACAACAGCAGGTATCTGACAGGAGAGTTTCAGACTGTGAATGATATCTGAGGTGGAAATAGTCAGATTGTGGGGCATAACATGATATCTCCAATAATTAAGCGGATTAGGGATTGGGTATGGGGCACAGCATGGGGCATTAATTATTCCTCCAGTCTCCCTTGTCCTATTTCCTGATTCCTATACCTTTAACTACATCTCCAAACCGCCCTTTTTCAGTTTCTTGAACGGATCTAGAACAAAGTCAATTACTCGTCGTTGACGAATGATGACTTCAGCATTTGCTGTCTGACCAGCACCTAATGGAATACGTTTGTTCCCACTTTGGACATACTGCTGGTCTAAGGTGATTTCTAATTCATAGGTTTCGATGTTGCCTTGGGGTGTTTGGTTAACTTTCGAGTCAGGCGAGATCCAAGTAACTTTCCCTTGCACGATGCCATACTCTTGGAAGGGATAGGCATCAAACTTGACTTTTACTGGCATTCCTAACTTCAAGAAACCGCTATCCTGATTAGGCATATTTGCTCTGAGTACGAAGTCTGTTTTCGTGGGTGCAATTTGGGCAATCCTTTGACCGACTTGCACCACCGCTCCTGCCTTAGTGGTGGGTAATTCAAAAATCACCCCATTAATCGGCGATCGCACCACGCGCTGCTGAATTTGTACTCTTATAGATGTAAGCTGGCTTTTAGTCTGAGCGATTTCTGATTGCGTTGCTGTTATTTGTGACTGTATGTCTTTTAGCTGTTCCTGATTTTTCATTACAGCTAGTTGTCCGGCTTGCGTGGCACTTTTATAACTACTTTGTTCTTCTTGCAGTCGGAGTTTTGCTTGTTTGATATCAGACTCCAACGTTTTGATAGTTACTTGATAACTATTTAGCTCTTGGGCTAAACGCAATTCGGCTTGTTTAATATCTGATAGAGACTTGTTATAAAGTCGTTTGCTTTCTTCCTCTTGTTTTTTGATTTCATCAAATACGTTTGGAGCAACTATCTTGTCGTCAACGAGTTTGCTATAACGTTCAACGTTCCTAGAATCTATACGGAAACGAACTTCAGCCGATTTTCGGTCATCTTGATTGGTTGAAATTTGCTCCTCTGCTTGCTTAACTAATGATTGTTTTTCTAACTTTTGCAGGTTATAGCTACTCAGTTTGGCATCCAGGTTTTGCCGCACCTGGTTGAGTTGAGCCAATTTTTCTAATTCTTGAGATTTATTTTGTTGTTCTAAAAGACTTGTTGACATTAAGAGTTGATTTTTCAGCAGTTCCAGTTGGGATTGCCGATTTTGTAGCCCTTGCAATTTGCTCTGAACTTGTTGGAGTTCTGTTTGCAGTAAATCAGCATCCAGTTCCAGTAAAACCTGGCCGGCTCTAACTGTATCTCCTTCTTTGACTGTAACTGCTTTGACACTTCCAGCAGCTTGAGCGTCTAATTTTTGAGTTGCGCCTTTAGGTTCCATACGCCCTCTAGCGCTACCAGTTTCATCGACTTTCGAGAGAGTTGCCCAAGGCAAGAATAGCCCAGCAAAGGCAATGAGCGTATACAACAAACCACGAGTCCAAATTCGAGGTAAGGCATTGAGTAGTTTTTCTGTACCGTAGTACAAATCTTGACTTTCATTTTCTGCCTCTGTCTGCTCGTCAAACTCTACCGATTCCTCTTGCTGTTTGTAACCTTGATATTTATCTTGCTCATCTGGGGGAAGTGGGGAGGATCTATTGGGATGTGGCATGGTTTTTTTTCCGATAACAGTAGATGGGGAGTGGGGGAGAAATCAATTCAAAATTCAAAACTTGTACTGAGCTTGTCGTAAAGCCTGCGGCATAGCTACGCTTCGGGCGTAGCCTCTCCGCCAGGAGAAGTATTCAAAATTTTACCCTTACAGGGAAGCAAGCTACGCGCAGAGTCTCGTCAAGAAGAAAAAGACTGCCCAATACCCCATCAACTAACTTGAGACAGTTGTTGTTGATTCAGGTAGTAATAATGACCTTTTTTAGCGATTAATTCGTCGTGGGTACCGCTTTCTACCAAAATACCTTGATCTAAAACCAGGATTAAGTCCGCGTTACGGACTGTAGAGAGGCGATGGGCAATAATTACACTTGTGCGTCCTTGAAGAATTGTTTTGAGATTGTTTTGAATAATCCGTTCTGATTCTGAATCTAGGTGACTAGTGGCTTCATCAAACAGTAATAACCGAGGATTTCCGAGCAAAGCACGAGCAATTGCTAGGCGTTGGCGCTGTCCACCAGAGAGCATTCCGCCGCTTTCACCAATTTCGGATTCGTAAGCCATCGGTAATTTTTGAATAAATTCATCGGCTCCAGCATATTTTGCTGCTTGGATAATTTCTTCTGAAGAAGCATTTGGATAAGCGATCGCAATGTTTTCGCGAACAGTCCCACCAAACAAAAAAGTATCTTGGTCTACAACGCCGACTTGGGAACGGAGCGATCGCATAGATACACTGGTGATATCGTTACCATCAATGAGGATTTTGCCATCTGTCGGTGGGTATAGACCCAAAATCAATTTGCTGAGAGTTGTTTTTCCAGAACCGCTGCGTCCTACGACTGCAACCATCTGTTCCGGCTTAATTTCAAAGTTGAGATTTTCTAATACGTTAGTGTCACTTTCTGGGTGATAACGAAAGGTAACATTCTGAAAACAAATGTTGCCGCGGAGTTTACCCAACGACTTGCGGGGTTTAGTTTCTAAGTCTTCTTCTGGTTCCGCCTCCAACACATCATTAATACGTTCAGTGGAAATCACGATTTCCTGTAATTCATTCCACAGCAAAGCCAGTCGCTGGAAAGGACTCAAGACGTTACCCACCAACATATTGAAAGCAACTAATTGTCCAATAGTTAGTTCGCCATTAATTACCTGGGTCGCTCCATACCACAGCAATGAAGTATTTACAAAGGTGTGGATGACGCCACTGATAATTTGCAAGCGATTGTCAATTATTTGAGCATTAAAGTCTTTTTTGATTAAATCATTCAGCAGTTCCTCCCAACGCCAACGCACTGTCTGTTCAATTGCTAATGAGCGGACGGTACGAATTCCGCTTAGGGATTCTATGAGATAGCTTTGTTCTTTGGTAGCTGCATTAAAAATATCTCTGGAGATGCGGCGCAAAATACTTGTGCTGGCCAGCGCCAAGATAAAAAATGGCGGTACAGTACACAGCACGAATAATGCCATCCGCCAGCTATAGGAAAACATCAAAGCCAGATAAACCACTAATGTCAGCATATCCAACACAATGGAGAGTGTCTGACCAGTCAGGAAGTGCTGAATTTTCTGGTTTTCTTGGATGCGCGAGATTATATCTCCAACGAAACGCGACTCGAAATAAGCAAGGGGTAAACGGAAGGTATGTTTGATGAAGCCTACGAGTAAGGCGATGCTAATGCGGTTAGCAGTGTGAAATAACAGATATTGCCGTACACCGTTGACAGCAACACCAAACAACCCAAAAACAATCATTCCTAAACCAATGGCGTTTAAGGTTGGAACGCTGCGTTGCACAAGTACTCTATCGAGCAACAATTGGGTAAATACTGGCGTTACTAACCCAAATAATTGAATGACTATCGAAGCGATGAAAATTTCTAGCAGTGTTCGATAGTGAGGTTTGACTAACTCAAAAAATTTCCAGAAGCTTCTACTTTCGTCCTTAGCACTTTTTAGTAGAGCCTGTAGGTTGCAGTAACAATGCATAACCACTCCAACCCGCTTGAAATTCAGCTTTTGTCAGACTGCGTTGACCAAGGGCTGGGTCGCATACAATCACCCGCTTTTTGGTGATTTCATAGACAACAATAAAGTGTTTACCTTCCCAGTGAGCAATTGCAGGTAAAGGTTGTTCTGCTAATTTATCAAGAGTAGCTTTCACCGGACGGGTGGCAAAACCCAGGTATTCTGCTGTTGTTGCCATAGCCTTGAGGGATGCACCGTTGCGAGTGACATTGGTCATATCCCGTAGGCGATTGATACTAAAATGTTTGCCCCAATAGTTACCAATCATCACCAAACAAGCAGAGCCACAATCAGCTGCACTTTGTTGGGCATAGAAGGGATAGCTTTTGGTAATCCGCTTCCACCAATGCCCCATTTGTACTTTCGGGCTGGGAAAGTAAAAACGTGATTTTTTTGTTGGCTGTTGTTGTGACTGCTTCTCTCTTTGGGGAAAAGGAATAATTTTAGATTTTGGAGATTGAATTTTTTCTCTAGCACCCAGTCCCCAGTCCTCCAATCCCGTTCCGCTGACGCTCATGGCAAAAGCCCACTCCCCTAATTCTGGGAAGTATTCTCGTGCTGTTTGCATCTGGTCGTTTTTCAGAATGTAAGCAATCGTTGGTTGCGTTGTTTGCCAATCTCCTTGTTTTGGTTGAGCAAAGATTGTACCTGGTGTCAAAGAATCGCCTTCAGAATGCCCCAACTGACCTTTATACAATAGCCACAACTGTGAATCTTGGGATATTTGTGGACTTACAGAGCCAGTTTCTAACTGGTGTCGCTCAAACAAAGATAAGGCTTTGAGCATTCCTGAAACTTGTGATGTATGGCGTGGGAATTGTGATACTTGGCGACATAACAACAACAAATCCCAAAGTTCTGCACGGGCAAATAGGCGATCGCGAATGCTAGGATACTTGTCTATCAACCTTTGCAATGCTTCTTGCCTAAAATAGCCAAGTTTTAAGCTGGTCGAAGCTCTAGCTACATAAGGACTAAAGTTAGCTTCAGGAAACAAGGTCAATTCACCAAAAACAGACCATGCACCAAAGGTAGTAATTAAATTCTCAGAGCTATCTAATAGTCTGACTTTACCTGTAAGAATAATGTATATACCAGGATTCGTCTGTGCAGATTCCCAGAATTGCTTTGCTGATGGTGGCTCCACAATCTCCATTTCTGCCAAGAAGTTCTCTAATTCTTTTTCTGAAAGTTTTGTACCCAAGGTATACAAAATTCTTTCACCCACATGTTGCTCAGAAAGCACTGGTGGCATTTTTTAATCTCCACAAAAAAAATTTAGTTATCTATCAGTCGGAATCCAATTCAAAACTTCATTAAAAATATTATTTAATCCGGTATTTTCACCGAGGAAACTCTAAGCTTTACTAGAGTAGATTTTAGAGAGAAATAGTATGGCAGCAAAGCAGCTCTCTTTTACATACAAAGTATTTTTATTGAGTGGCCAATCTACTTGTTGCAGCCAGTTATTGATGTGGCAATAACTAGTGTAAATGCCAGAATATCTAGCTAGAGCTTTGTTTACCGACATTTAGCTTCAAGAGCAACTAACTGCATTGACAGACTCCACACAAATCAGGATTGCTCATTTTTGCAATCAGCAGTGGTTGGAAGTGATGATGAAGAGAAATTCTTTTTGGAGCATAATTTGCTATATCCAGCAATAGCTATGCAAAATATTTCATTTCTCAATCACAAACTCTCAAAGTTTTTTCTAGTTCGGAATAATGTTATGGCTGAAAGTTAGCTTTCATCCTCTTGAACAAGACCTGAATCGGAAGAATTCTTAAAAGAATGTTTTCAGACATTCCTAACTTGTTAACAGCCTTGTCTTGACTTAAATGGTGTGACATAATTGTAGTTAGAAATTGCATTGAGTCGTAAATTATGTGGAAACGTAATTCATTGCAGTTGTGTGATCAAAGCCTGACAGCAAAAAAACCACAACTACAAATCTGACTAACGCTGTAGTGTTAATCAGAAATTTACACAATGTGCAATTAGGTCCCGGCATATTCCCTAGTGCTTTGGCGAGTCTAGGGGATAGTCTCCGGGATAGCTTCATCCTTATCATGCAACCTGGAACAAAAGAGGATTTTGAGTAGGCTACAGGAAACAGAAGACTATAAAAACTATAAAGCTATAAAAGCACATCGTAATTTTTGTTTAAGTAGTATTTTACCAATTAAGCAAAACTCCACTTAAACAAATATTGCTTAAGTTTGCTTGGAGATTCCAGAGTGGATCTTTTTCCAGCACTGCTTAGTATTTTTAAGGAGCATCTAGCAAGTTATTTAACGTTTGTATTATACCTCCTATAGTGTAACAAATGCAAGTGACTAAAATAGACTTGCGAACATCATCATATTTACATACAAACATGATATTTACATAATTAGCTTACACTCCTTAGCACTTAAATTTAGATATTTTAGTAGTTTCTTAATGTAAATTTTCTGACAAGTCACCTAATAGATGATTTTTAACAAAAAAAATATATTTCACAACCATTTATACATTAAATCTTTAAATAGCTAGGCTGCATAACATGATGGTAGCCATAACGGCGACTATTGTTTGCTTAAAGGTGACAATTAAGTTGTTTAAATTAGCTGTGAGGTAAAACACATTAATGTTGTGATCCGGCACACACACTAGTTAACTACGGCAATCTTAGCATTTTTCCTATCAAGGGCATAGCAGCAATACATATTGCAGCTTGATAGAAGTTGAGAAATAAGCATAATTTTAAATGAGCCTATAGTTCAAAAAATGACAATAAATCGCAAATTCGTCTTTTAAAACCTAAGATTGCGATGCGATCAAGTCAAGTAGTAAATGGATAAATTGAATGGTGGTTATAAAGCTAGTGCTCTGATGAAATTGTGACACCATAGATTTGGTTAAATATAGGAAATCATCCATAGCGGTTCTCACTCAGATCGGGTACATCTTCAAAGTTAAAAAATTTATATATGAAGTCTAGTTATACCTCAGTAGCAGAGAAACCGCTATAAAAGCAACCAATATCACCTTGCTTGCGATCGCCAATGTTGTTGCTGTATATTTATCCATTAGAAAATCTACTTGATGAGAAAATTATCCCTGCATTATCTAGGGATCTTTATATTACTCTCAACAGAGAATATTTAAACGCTTGTTTCTCCGTGCTTCGTTCCAAATGCGGAGATTTAATTTGAATAATGATTAGCTTAAAAGACCAGTAGGGAATTCAGTTCCTAAGTTGTGGGGCGATCGCTGAATTTTCTACTTGGCTTGCTCTATGAAAGGAGTTTGTGTCATACTTAACTGAGATAATTAATTACTAAATCTCGGTCGATTTTAAGTAGTATTTCACAAGCGCTAGAAGTATACAGTCTGGGTAATGAGGATTGCAGATTGAGGGGAGACTGCCGTCATGGGAAAAATTTTGATGTTCCTGCAAACTTGAGATGCTTCCATATTGAAAAACATCTCTGATTTAGTAGTACAGTGAATTACGAAGGAGTATTTATGTCACAGTTGGAGCAAGCAGTGCCAGACACCTTTGTAGCCCAAGGCTTAGAAACTCTCTCCAATATTTTCGACCGAGTTGAGGCTCTGTCCAAAGATTTTGCCACCCGTGCAGGGGTACACGATAGAGATGCTTCCTTTCCCTTCGAGAATTTTACAGCTTTGCATGAGGCAGGATTGCTCAACCTCACCATTCCCCGTGAATTCGGTGGACAGGATTTGGGGTTGGCAACTATCTGCCGGGTGATTGAAGGGATAGCGCGTGGTGATGCTTCGACCGCATTAGTACTGACAATGCACTATCTTCAACATGCTCATGCAGCCCGTAGCCGTCGCTGGCATCCAGAAGTATATAGGCGGCTGTGTCGTGAATCAATTGAAGGTATTGCCCTGCTGAATGCTGCCCGTGTTGAACCAGAGTTAGGAACGCCAGCGAGAGGCGGATTACCTGCAACAATTGCCGAACGAACAGCAGATGGCTGGCGTTTAACAGGACATAAGCAATACACCACGGGCAGTCCTATCCTCAGCTATTTTGTTGTTTGGGCACGGACAACTGAAGATGAACCACAAGTTGGGAATTTTCTAGTTCCGCGCGATCTGCCAGGTTTGCGAATTGTCGAAACCTGGGATCACTTGGGAATGAGAGCTACAGGCAGCCACGATCTCATTTTAAAGAATGTATTAATTCCCTCAGAGTATGCTCTCAATATCAACCCCATATCTGCTGCGCCATCTTTTGATCCACTGATTTCCACTTGGGGCAGTTTGACAGTGAGTGCCTTATATCTCGGTGTTGCTAGTAGTGCGCGAGACTGGCTTGTTAAATATCTTTGGGAGCGATCGCCTTCTAATCTCCAAGAGCCACTGGCAACTCTGCCACGCTTCCAAACTGCCGTGGGTGAGATGGAAGCACTGCTGTTTGCTAATAATAGATTGATTTATAGTTTGGCTCAAGATATTGACAAGGGCAAATATGAGCCTAACCTAGGATTACAGGCACAGGCTGTTAAATACCTCACCACAACCAACTCAATTCGTGCTGTAGAAATTGCCTTAGAACTAACTGGTAATCCTGGTTTATTAAAAAGAAATCCTTTAGAGCGTCACTACCGTGACGTTTTGTGCAGCCGTATACATACGCCGCAGAATGATGTTATTTGCCAGTCATTAGGGAAGTCAGTGCTGAAAATTAAGTGATTGTGAGCAGGGGAGACAGGGAAGCAGAGGAGAAGTTACAGTAAATTTTATCCCCTCTGCCCCTCTGCTCCTCTGCCCCTCTGCTTCTTTCTTGTACCCCATGCCCAATACCCAATATTTAGTATCCTGCTTGCTTATCTACAACATTCCGCAAGGGCTGACCAGTTTGGTAGCGTTGAAGATTGTCGATAAATAGTTGTGCTATGCGTTCTCTGAGGCGTGGCGACAAGGCTGAACAATGGGGAGTGATAAAGGCATTCGGTAGCGACCATAAGGGACTTTCTGGCGGCAGAGGTTCGGTTGCAACAGTGTCTAATCCAGCACCCGCAATCCATCCCTCACGTAGTGCGGTAAGCAATGCAGCTTCATCTACGATCGCACCACGAGCAATATTAATTAGGTAAGCAGACTGACGCATAGAGCGCAATGCAGTTTCATCGATCAAGCCTTTAGTTTCTGGGGTTAGTGGTGTAGCAACAACTACATAGTCTACGTGTGGGAGGAGCGATCGCCACTCATCAGCACCCACAACTTTGTCAAAATTCGGTAGGGGTTCAGGATGGCGGCGACTACCCCACACTGTAACTCCAAAGGCTTTGGCACGAGAAGCGATCGCTTGACCGATATTTCCTGTGCCGAGAATTAATAAAGTCGCGTCTGCCAACTCTTCGAGAAACACTCCTCTTACCCAAGTGTGTTCATTCTGCAAAGTTTGCAATTTCCGCAGATTCTTGGCGTGATAGAGCATAAATGCGAGTACAAATTCCGAAATTGGAATTGCATGAACCCCTGCACCATTAGTGAGGATAATGTCCTTTTGCAAAAAAGTTGGTGTGAGGATGTGATTCACGCCAGCACTTGGTGACTGTTGCCAACGCAGCGCGGGTGCTGCTGTCAGTACTTTGTCAAGGGTAGAGGTTCTCAGGTAAAATCCATTGACATAAATCTCTGCATCACTGGCATCACCATCGAGATTACCTTCACTATCCACCTCTACTACATCTATATTAGATGGTAGGTATGGCTTTATATCTGCAATGAGATGATCGGGTAAAATTAGTTTCACCATTAGCTACTCCCTAATTCCATTTTTAGTTTTGGATTTTGGATTGTGCAACTCAATCGGCAGCACCTCATCTACTCGTACAATCTGTGTATTGGATGGTAGATGTGGCTCAATGTCAGTAACCAGATCGAGCGGCAAAATGAGCTTCATTGTAGATTACCTCTTCTTTATTGACAAGGCTATAGGAATCCGGTTTGATTCCTGAATTTGGTTGCGTAGACAGGGCACAGGGAATAGAGGACAGCGAACAGGAAAGAATGGATAGATCCGTACTGAGTCTTGTTCACAAATCAAATAGGAATTCTATATCTCTGGAAATTGCCTATGTTTGACAAAACTGAGTGCCATTTTTTATTGGCACAAATTATGATGATATTTAGTAATATTTCAAGGCTGATTATTTGTAAGAATTCAGGAGTCAGGTGGTCGCCGAGCGACTTGCCTTGAGCGTATCGCTAAAGCGAAAGCTCCGCTAACGCGTAGCGTCTCGTAGAGAAGTCGAAAGGAGTCGAGGTGAGTCAGAATTCAGAATGGAATTAGGAACGATTATTTAATCTGTAAATACATAAACTCTAGATCAAAATATTGGTTATTATATTGATACGCTCTTTTCTCTGTTCCATATATTTGAAAGCCCAATGATAAATAAAGTGGTTTTGCTAAAAAGTTGCTTTTAACAATATCAATTAATAAAATTTCCACCTCATTAATAGCTTTTGCTCTTTCAATTAATTCATTTAATAATAATTTACCTACACCCTTTCCCCGATATTCTTGTTGAACATACATGCTACTAATATATGCTTTATGCCTGAGTTTTATTCTTGATTCTTGATGAAATGCGACTATCCCAATTAAATTTTTATCCTCAAAATATCCCAAAATAAAATTATTGTTATCTGCTGGAATTCTATCCCGAAATTGTTCTATCGTCTTAATTACTTCTTCTTGATATGTTGTGCCAAATGAATCTGGATTTTTATCTAAAGCTTCTAGTCTGATCTGTCTATAATCTTCTGCATCATACTTTGTTAATTTTTTGACGATCATTAGATTCAATATAAATGATAGATATTTGTGTATTATTTATTTTCAATAAAGCAATATAGATTAAGATTATTATATTTTAGTTTGTCTAGATCGTGAATATATAAAAAATCCCCCAGACTGGCAGAGAGTAGAGTTAAGAGGTATTTTGAGTATTCATAAATATTCTTTATTGGTATAGGCAAGTTTTAATCTCGAAGTAGCATATTTACCGCAGCTACCTCAAGTTTAATATTGATTGACTACAAAAAGCTTAAATTTCAACTACTCAGCTGTAATAACTGGTTGTTTAGCCGAGTACTTTCATTGCTCATTACTTGCTCTAAAACTGCTTCTCTGATATTGATAAACACTTCGCTACTTCTATCTCGTGGGCGTGAAAGTCTCACAGGCAAATCCATAGAAATCTTTCCTTCATCAATCACTATCACTCGGTCTGCTAACGCCACAGCCTCTTCTACATCATGAGTAACCAAAAATGCAGTAAATCTTCGTTCTTGCCATAAGTTTTCAATCAAACCCTGCATCTCTAACCGAGTTAGAGCATCCAATGCTCCCAAAGGTTCATCTAGCAACAACAAACGGGGCTGACTAACTAACGCTCTGGCCAATGATACCCGTTGCCGTTGTCCTCCAGACAAAATATAAGGCCACTCATCAGCCCTATCTTTGAGTCCGACTTTATTGAGTGCCCACAAAGCTTTTTCACGCCAATTACCTTCTAAGCCCAACCCCACGTTCTGAACAACGCGCTTCCACGGCAGCAAGCGGGGATCTTGAAACATCACTGTTACGGAGCGGCTGAGTCTACGCAGTGGTTCTCCATCCAATAGTATTCCGCCTGAAGTTGCTCTATCTAATCCTGACACCAGACGCAATAAGGTACTCTTGCCACAACCACTTCGTCCAACAATAGCGACAAACTCACCTGCTTCAACTTCTAAATTCAGCGAGTTTAAAACAGTTTTATTACCAAAAGCTTTCGTCAAATCCAAAATACTTAATTGTGTACCCTGTACATTTGAACTCACTTGCAAAACCTCCTTTTCGAGAACAACTGGAATTATTATTTATTTGATTGATCAGACGTTGAAGAAAGCAAATCACAGTCAAAATTAATAGAATTCAAAAGTTAAAATCAGGAATTTTCAACCTTTGAGTCTGGTGAGTTTAGCTTTTATGACTTTTGGTAATTGGGGTTCCAAGCCAAGAATTTTGTTTCTAATCCTCTGGCGACAGCATCTGCTAATTTACCCAGCAGTGCATAGATTACAATACTTAAAACCACAACATCGGTTTGCATAAACTCACGGGCATTCATTGCCATATAACCAAGACCAGAATCTGCCGCGATCGTTTCTGCCACAATTAGTGTCAACCACATAATCCCCAAGGAAAAACGGACACCAACGAGAATCGAAGACAAAGCTCCTGGAAAAATTATTTGCCAGAGAAGTTGTGGTGTTTTTAATCCATAGACTTTTCCCATTTCAATCAGTCCAGGGTCAACACTGCGGATGCCATGAAATGTATTGAGATATAATGGGAAAAATACCCCCATAGACACTAGAAATAATCTAGCTTGATCGCCAATACCAAACCAGAGAATCACTAGCGGAATTAATGCCAAATTAGGGATAGTACGAAGCATTTGTAAGGAACTATCCAATAACTTTTCTGCTACACGGGAAAAGCCATTGAGCAATCCTAAACTAAAGCCAATACTGCCACCAACTATAAAACCAGATATCGCCCGCCCAGCACTAATTCCTATATGTTGGAACAGTTCTCCAGTCGATCCTAGTTTAATCGCTGTAGCAATTACACCACTTGGTGCTGGTAAAATCCTGCTGGAAAGTAGGCCAGTTCTGGAAGCAAATTCCCAAAGAACTAGTACGGTAACAGGTACAATCCAAGGAACTAATTTCTGGAATTGTTGGTTTTCCCACAAGCCGTTCAGAAATATTATATTGTTGTTGCTTTTGGTCTGTTTAAGAGAAATAGTCATGGGATTTGGGATTTTAGATTGTCCACAAGGATTAATCTAGAAGCATCGTTGGCATAATTCGCAACTTGCTCTTTAATTACGAATTACGAATTATTAAGTCATGAAGCACTTGTTAATTGTTTCGCAATTTTTTCATTGGCGAAATCTTTGCCAATAGGACTTAAGACTGGTGGCGTTAAAGGTGCAGGTTCATTCTGCAAAGGTAGACGTGGAAATAATAATTCAGCGGTGCGATACGCTTCTTCTAAATGGGGATACCCAGAGAAAACGAATGTTTCTATCCCCAAATTGCGATATTCCAGCATCCTAGCAGCAACGGTGTCGGGATCTCCAACTAAGGCTGTACCAGCACCACCCCGCACTAATCCAATTCCTGTCCAGAGGTTGGGGCTAATCTCTAAGGCTGCTCGACTACCACTATGTAGTTGACTCATGCGCCGCTGTCCTTCAGAATCAGATTGAGCTAAGTCTTTCTGAGCTTTAGCGATCGCATCCTCATCGACATACTTAATTAGCTCATTGGCTGCATCCCAAGCAGCTGACTCGGTTTCTCGCACAATTACATGCAAGCGAATCCCAAAACGGACTGTTCTGCCTTGTTCAGCCGCCAATTTCTTAACTTCGGCAATCTTTTGGCCCACTTGTTGTGGAGGTTCACCCCAAGTCAGGTAAACATCTATATGTTTAGCAGCAACCCGCTTGGCGGCAGCAGATGAGCCACCAAACCACAAGGGCGGATAGGGTTTTTGAACTGGTGGAAATAAGAGTTTACCGCCTTTAATATCCAGGTAGTTTCCTTTAAAATCGACTGTTTCTCCACTGACGATACCCCGCCAAACTCTGAGAAATTCATCGGTTAAATCATAGCGATCGTCATGACTAAGATGCAAGCCATCCCCAGCCAACTGCACCGGATCTCCACCTGTCACTACATTAATTAACAATCTTCCTTGAGAAATTCGGTCAAATGTTGCTGCCATCCGTGCAGCAACACTTGGGGAAGTAATTCCTGGACGAATTGCCACCAGAAATTTCATCTGCTTGGTGACAGAGATGAAAGCAGCGGCGGTTATCCAAGCGTCTTCGCAAGAACTTCCTGTGGGTAACAATGCGCCAGTGTAGCCTAAACTATCCACAGCTTGGGCAATTTGTTGTAAATAATCAGGTGTGACAACACGAGAACCAATATCTGTGCCTAAATAGCGTCCGTCATGAGATCCAGTAGGAATAAACCAAAGAATTTGCATTTGTGTCAGACAGGGTACAAGTACATGTGCTACGATAAATCGATCGATTTACCGGAGTTTATAGTCAGCATTTTACAGGAAATTATTTAAAATGCCAGTGATAGATTAACGATTCATAAAGAATAACTGCCCACAAGATTGACGTTCTCACGCACAATCCCGATAATCATTACACTTTTGTTGCAACAATAGCTGTCGTGAAGAATACAAGTTTTGTGTCAATTACCCACATTTTTGCGCCTTGTAAGTGTTTACTTCTGGTTTCATCGAGAGAAACCTTAATTTTACTTATTGGCAAAATTACCTGCGAAAACCAAATTTTTGAGTATGCTTATTGTTTCAGAATGTGAAATACATCATTCTATAGATAGATAATGTGTTCAAGATTACTGATTTTTTACGTTTTTTCTATAACAAAAAATCATTCAAAAATCATTGTATCAACATGCAATTAACTGTATTGTTGAATGTTAGATAAGATGTTGGCTAATAATAAATAAGTTCCACAATTTATGCAGGTACTTTCAGAGTCTTGATGTAGTGGTGAATTAAATAATTTGTAAAATTTTTTTACGAAACAAAATGGAAAGTCCGCACCTATGAGACGGATAAACACTGAAAAAAGCGCAAGTTGCACTAAGGATAAAAGCCAGAGTCAACGCAAAATAAAAGCTTGTTGTCTGCTCATATTTTCGGGCAAGTTTGAAAATACACGCTAATACATAGCAACTATACAGTTATTAAGAATTTATTAAATGTTTATTAACTGTCTTAACTGTCCTTGTATTTGCATTCAACTTTTAATAAAGTGTTGAAGAGAATTTTAAGTAATGCCCGCTGGGGCACGTGTCAATTAGCTTAGGTGGAGCAAGTGCCACCGACAGTTTGTATTCAAACAGTAAGTGAATGCTCTCAACTGCTTTGTTTGCTGTGAGTAGATTTTGTCGAGCAGAGGAAAAGTAAATTATGACAAGCACGCTGATACATAACGTGGAAAAGCAGTTAAACTTTTCCGGTTCGCACATAGATGCGAAATACGTTGTTGATGTAACCAATTATTACATCAACAACGAAACGATTGTAGTTAACCCACATATGTGGGATGTTTCAGTTGGTCAGCCCGTTAGAAATATCATTCCTGCTTTCTCCTCAACTATCCTCAAAGACATAACCATCGAGAAGGCTCAAGCACTGATATTGATCGAGGTAAAAGACACCACCAATATCGGAAATATTATTTTGGAAGAGGGTTGGGTTCTATTAGGCGATACTATGGCAGACTCTCCCAATGGTGGCGACACTAGCGAACTCCCCTATCCTAAGAATACACCTCTATGGAAATCGCCACAAGATGACGCGGGTATTGTAGAGATCGACCCGTATTACATGACGAGGCAAGCAAAGACGCCGAGTGAAAAGCAAAGCTTTGTCGTAAAACTCAACTTATGGTTTGCCCCCTCACACACCAATTGTTTCATACACAACAAGCATGACTTCATAGAAATCCATACAGAGATATTTGGTACTGGCAGAATGCAGAAGTTCAAAGCTCAAGATTATGGCACTCTCTATGAAGACATGTTAATGAGTCCAGGTTTTACAACTGCTGTGCCATTTTGTCAAGTTGAAGAAAACAGCAAATACATTTATCCGTGGCATCAATATTACGCAGATACAGATTGTATTTGGATGGCAATAGAATATCATCCGTTGGCTAAAGCTTAAACTAAGCAACTTTATTGAGGGAGATTGCCAACTAAATTATGACATGGCGATCGCTAATTACCAGTCACATCCTTTGTCCTTGGCTCCAACAGATTGCACTACTTAATCTTGAGAGTCTGGGGTAGGAAGTTAAGGTAGCTCTACCTCAGTCAGTCTCTCACACAATTTCCTTCAATAATAACAAGAATAGAATTTATTCGCTTTAGATTCAGATAAATCTGATGGTGAATGATTTTAATCACTGAGCGATTGAGACAATTTTGTACTACCAGAGCATAATCATGTCGAATATAATTTTTTCTGAAAAAAGAGCCTACAAATTTCTCAAAGTAGAAGAGTATTTTGGTAGGTATAAAGAATGGGAGAAGCTTCTAGAAGTCAAAAGTCATGCCTTCGATGCAGACTCAAAAACTTTGACGCTGAATTTTAGCAAGAGTGATGGCAATCCATGCAGTATACTCATACAGTTCCCGCAAAAAGATACTTTCCGGTTGCGCTTCAATCCTAAAAAAACTGCCAAGGACTATTCTTCAAAAAATAGTCCTTCAGTACTTTTGAACAACTTTGAAGATTTGACGAGACTGACCGAGAATCACGAACATTTTGACATTGAAGTAGTAAAAGATGTCAGCAACGGCATTGAACTGGTGACGAAGAATGTAGATAATAATCCAGAAATGAAAGTGGTTGTCAATCATCAGCCATTTTCAATTACGGTCTATATGTTTGCTCCCCATGAAGAGTATATTGTTTGGCAGACGGCAGATACTCCGATTTACTATACCCCTAACGGAAATAATGATTACGCCATTATCCAGGCAGTGAACAAGCCAGCCAATGCCAAATATGTTGGCTTTGGCGAACAAGGCGGGCAATCTCTAAGCAAAAATACCGCACAAGTCAACTATTTCAACTTCGATAATATGCGGTATCGGCAAGTTTACGATCGCGGTCCTTTAGATCCCCGAGAACCTCTTTACCACTCAGAACCGTTCTTTTACGAATTTCATGGCGTTCCCGAACACGATAGCGTCACTGGCGTTTTTATTGATAATACTGGTCAAGTCCTAGTGGATATCGGTTATATCAACTCCAGTCGCTATATGATTGGGACTCGCTTTGGGGATCTTGACTTTTATTTTTTTATCGGACATAACCCTGCCAACATCCTAGATAGTTATACCGAAATTGTGGGCAGACCGCGCTTGAAACCCCGCTACTGCTTGGGATATCAACAAGGTTGTTATGGCTACGAACGTCAAGATATCGTAGAATGGGCAGTCCGCAAGCATCGGGAATACCAAATTCCCCTTGATGGTATGCATGTCGATGTAGATATCCAGAAGAATTACCAAACCTTCACGATTGATACAGAGAAATTCCCCAACCCCTACGAAATGTTTCACAACTTGAAAGAACAGGGCGTGAAATGCAGCACCAATATCACCCCAGTGATTAGCCGCCTAGACCCCAATTATTCAACTTACGCTGAGGCTAAGGACAAAGGGTTTTTCGTCATAGACAGACGTTACGATCCCGGAAATCCTGATAGCAAAATTTACCAGCTTTACGGTAGCGGTCATCAATTCTCTCCCAATAATGGGTATGTTGAAGGTTTCAATAGTGGGGAACCCTATATTGGTGGGGTTTACTACGGCAACGATTCTAACGGTAATGAGCTAGGGGCTTCTGGTCATTACGCGGATTTAGGTCGGCAAGAGGTACGTGATTGGTGGGGAACCCAATATAAATACCTCTATTCGATGGGGCTAGAAATGGTTTGGCAGGATATGACAACACCTGCTATCCGCGATTATCGTGGGGATATGAAGGGCTTTCCTTTCCGTTTATTAGTGACGGATAATTCCCACTCTGATGCCGAGCCGACATTAACTCCAGCGATTAAGGTGTGGAATTTGTACTCTTACAATCTTCACAAAGCCACGTATCAGGGATTAAACCGTCTGCACGAAATCAAAGATTCCAGATACCCGAACTTAAGCGAAAGAAAAAACAAGCGGAACTTTATCATTGGACGCGGTAGCTTCAGCGGTGTCCATCGCTATGCAGGATTGTGGAATGGTGACAACTCTTCCGACTGGGATTTTCTGAAGATGAATGTCTCTCAAGTGCTGTCTCTTGGTTTGTGCGGATTAGCTATCAATGGGCAGGACATTGGCGGTTTTGAAGCTTCAGCGGTGGATGAAGGCAAATGGGCTAGTCCAGAATTGCTGATTCGCTGGACGGCGGCGGGTGCTTTCTTGCCCTGGTTTCGGAATCATTATGTCCGCAAAGGGCGTAAAGAGTTTCAAGAACCATTCATGTATGTAGAATGGTTTAACCAATATCAGGGTGGCAAGCTGCCCGAACCGCAAAATCTGTACCGGATGGTACTGCCGATTTGCAAGCATTACATTGAATTGCGCTATCGGCTGATGCAGTTGTTCTACGATGGGATGTTTGAAAACTCCCTGAGTGGACTACCGATATCCAGACCCCTGTTTATTAACGATCCCGGCGATCAATCCCTCTACAATGACAAAGAAGCTTTCCTAGACAATGAATTCTTTGTGGGCAAGGATCTGTTGATTGCTCCGGTTTTAGATCCCCAGGAACCTCAATCAATTGAGAAAAACTACGGCAAGCGGGATGTTTATGTTCCCTACGGCAGCGATTGGTACTGTTTTATGAACAATACTATGCCCCTTGGGAGTGTTGTTGAGGGTGGAACAACTATCCGAGATTTTGATGCTAGTCTTAATCTGGAAGGCGATCATATTAACTTCATTGTGCCGATGTATGTGCGTGCGGGTGCTATCATTCCGACGATTGAATTGGAACAATATGTAGGACAGCTGAATAAGGAAGGTAAGCCTAATCCGATTACTCTGAATGTCTATCCGGGTGTGAGTGGTAAGTATACCATGTTCTTAGATGATGGTGTGAGCCGTTCTTCTGCTTTTAAGATGCCACCGAACTCTGGATGGGATGAGGAAGCGAACGATGAATATCGTCGGACTGAGATTACCCATCGTTACCCTGATAAAAAGACTCGCGAAATTAATGTAAAGCGGGTTCATGATGGTTACACGCCAAAGCTTGAAACCTATTTCTTTGTGGCAGTATTGCACGATCCATCTGAAACTAAAGGTGCTTCAGGTTGTTTGAAGAGTGTGAAGATCGCCGGACAAAGTATTCCACAGGTGCAAGGGAGTTCTAATCTCAACTCTTCGCCTCAGAATGCTTGGTATTACAACGAAAGCATCAATATCAGCTTTGTGAAGGTGTTTGATAATAGCCCAGACATCACCATCACAGCAGACTATTTCTAATGGCTGATCTTACAAAACTTCAAGATTGTGAGGAAAAGTCTTTGATAACAGTCCGTCGATCAAAATACAGGCAAAATACAATGCCTAAATTTGCATAAAAACTTGGTTTTTGAGTTTTTATAAAAGCCGTGCAACAGCCGACAAAAACGACTGTTGCACGGCTTTCGTCTGAAGAAACAGGATGCAGCTAAAAGCGATCGCAATTACAAACAGAAAAGTCATACCTACAGAAACGCCTAGCAGCGGCAGCATCAGAAATTGGCAAGAATTCAGCACCCAGGTGGTCGCCGAGCCTGTCCTGAGCGTAGCCGTAACCCTCCGGGGAAGCAAGCTACGCGCAGCGTCTCCGGCAGGAGAGGTGAGTCAGAAGTCAGAATTTACGATTCTTTAACTATTCTGACTCCTGAATTCTTACAGAAATTGACTTAACCAAGAAATTTGACATATTTTCGCCTCATAGAAAATTACTAGGTCTTGCATTGTACCAAGCTCTATGCAAAGATAATTCTACTAAAGTACGGTAAGTCGATAGAACTATCGTACTTGTGTAACGATTGATGCTGTCAAAATATAGCTGATTACAAAATAGTGTTTTCAACTAATGTTAATTGGCAAATAATCACTTGAATCGAAATCAAGCTTTCGTCAATGTCAGTAGCCATTGATGAACTTTGTACAGCATAACTAAAAAATGGACTTTAGGATGTTTCAGAAGTATCAGTTCATATAGTGTGTGGTTGAGTTTACCTTAAAAATAAAGAAGTCTTTGCTAAGTCATTTATTGTCTAATCTCAGAGGGTTTTAGGCTTATTTAAAGCGTCACAATTCCTAGCTCACTGCGAATTTGGGATTTTACATTCAACTACTTAGTACTGGGTTCGATATTTATCAGAATTTTGCGCTTTTTTCAGCAGCTAAAGCTTTGGTAAATCGATGTTCCAACCATTAGCTATAAACATTAGAACAATGATTTATCTTGTCTTTTATGTCCAATAAAGGGCTAATTTATTCATCTTTAAGGTTGAGGAGTTAAGGAGTCATGTCGAAATTTCGCTGGAATTATAGATCCATAGTGTTCCTGCTTTCGGTGCTAGATATTCTAGCTATCCTGGTTTTTCATCCAGCCAAAAGTCAGGCTGAATTACCTAAATCTAATGTATCTACTATTGAAGTAGAAGAGAACAAAGCTCCAGAAGCAGTTGTCAATCAAACAGTAGACACTTTAATTGCACCAGTCACTCTTAAAAAAGCTCCAAGCGATCTCCAAGATCGAGTCATACCTGTATCACAATTGTTGCAAGCTACACCGCCAACTAAGCAAAAAGCTCCAAACAATGCAGCAGGGCAAGTTACATCCGTCTCGCAACTATCAGATATTAAGCCGACAGATTGGGCATTTCAAGCATTACAGTCTCTAGTTGAGCGCTACGGTGTAATTGCAGGATATACAGATGGTACATTTAAAGGCGATCGCTCCCTAACGCGCTATGAATTTGCCGCTGGGTTGAATGCAGCTTTAGATCGCCTCAATGAACTAATAGCGACTTCGACAACAGATTTAGTCAAACGCGAAGACTTGGATACCATCAAAAAACTACAAGAACAATTTTCTCCAGAACTCGCCCAACTTCGGGGACGCGTAGATAGCCTGGAAGCACGAAATGCGAAGTTAGAAGCAACTCAATTTACAACCACAACCAAACTTATAGGTCGTGCCCAGATTGTTCTTGGTTCACTTCTGGCTGGCAATAACGTCGTTACCAAGAGACAAGCACCTCGCAATGTCACACTTCAAGGCTCAACTTCTTTACGGCTAAACACCAGTTTTAACGGTAAAGATTCACTAAGCTTGTCACTATCAGGTGGAAATATTGAATCGTTGGGACAAACAAGAGTTGAATCCACATTATTAGGAACTTATGAGGGGAGGACTGCTGATAACTCCAGTATTACTTTTGCACGTAACACTATTACTCTCGGTGGTGTTCGCTATCGGTTTCTACCTAATCCAGATACCCAAGTCAACATTTATGCCCTGTCTGATGGAGCTAGTGAGATAGGTCTTTCTGAGCCCCGTTAACCCATATTTTGAATCGTCTTCTGCAACTGGTGCTAATGGGATTTCACGATTTTCACGGCGGTCTTTGGTCTATAACTATGGAGATAGCGGCCCAGGAATTGCCATACTCCAGCGATTAGGCAAACAGGTTCAATTCGGGATAGCGTACAGCGCACCAAACGGTGGTAATCCCACACCTAATAATGGCTTATTTACAGGCAGGTATTTAGCTTTAGCACAGTTAATATACTACTCCTCTAATCGGAATTTTCGGGTGGCTGCAACTTATGTCAATACTTATAGCCCAGCGAATACACGAGGTCTAAGTGGAACAAACTTCGGCCCAGCAGTCGGGAGTAACCTGGTAAACAGCACCGTGGCTGGAACCGGAACTGTGGGTAATCTTTATGGTCTACAGGCGTTCTATCAAATTAGTCCCAAGTTGGCAATCAATGGGTGGATAAGTTATGCAGCACACCGCTATTTGGGACGCGGAGATGGTAATGCTATGGATTGGGCGGTAGGACTAGCATTCCCGGATCTTTTTAGTGAAGGTGCGCTAGGTGGGGTTTTAGTTGGTATGGAGCCGAAACTCACCAGGCTTAGTAAAAATGTAGATTTGGGAGCAGGTGTGGGACAAGCAGACAAAGATACTTCCCTGCACGTTGAGGCATTTTACCAATATAAAATCGGAGATCATATTGAGGTTACGCCGGGTTTGATCTGGATTACTGCACCAGACTCTGATTCCAGCAATCCTGATAGTTTATATGCTTGGGTTCGTACTGTCTTTAGGTTTTAACCTTTGACACTCCCCGGACTGAATAAAAATTTTTACATTCGTTTAATCAAAAGTCCGGGGATTCTTGAGTCGTGAAGTACCCCTTTTTGCTTCGCTGAAAAATTTGCTCTCCAATTTCAACTACAACAATGACGGTCTTATTCGTCTCGAACTTAAGTATTTTGTGAACCAAAATTGGACAACTACACAAAAGACGTTATACCAATTTAATGTGAAGTTGCACATATCTTGATCCCCCTAAATCCCCCTTAAAAAGGGGGACTTTGATAGATGTTTTTCCAGTTCCCCCCTTAATAAGGGGGGCTAGAGGGGATCGAATTCTATGCAGCTTCATAAAAAATTGGTATTACAGAGCAAGCTATCGAGAAAGATAACTCAGTTGATTTTACATAAAGTTACGTTTGAAGTTGTTTGGTAAAATACTTGCTTTTTGCCGAAAACTGTGAAAGACTTTATTATGCTACAAACTACGGTTTATCGATCAAGATAATGTATTTATGCGATGTCAGAGCTAGTGAGAACCTGTATTAAGGGATGACAATTTCTAGATTTTTAAATATTTATCTTGCAGTATGGATGGGGTAAAGACTTGATGCTTAAGACGTTAACAAACGATTTTGAACTCGACTTAGAAGCAGATGTGCTTGTGATTGGAGGTGGGCTAGCTGGAACTTGGGCGGCTTGGAGTGCTGCATCAAATGGAGCTAGAGTGATCCTCGTAGATAAAGGGTATTGCGGCACAACTGGATGTGCTGCTGCATCTGGGAATGGTGTGTGGTACGTGCCACCAGATCCAGAAGCACGGGAAACAGCGAAGGCAAGTCGGGAATCGTTGGGTGGGTTTTTAGCCGATCGCAATTGGATGGATCGGGTACTGAATCAGACTTATATCAACATTAATCAGTTAGCAGAGTGGGGTTATCCCTTCCCTACCGATGATGAAGGCAAACCCTCTCGGCGATCGCTGCAAGGGCCAGAATATATGCGGCTGATGCGGCGACAAATTCAACGCGCTGGAGTCAAGATTTTAGACAACAGCCCCGCCTTAGAATTACTAGTTGATGACGATGGTGCTGTTGCTGGTGCAACAGGTGTGAACCGTCAAACTGGTGAGAAATGGATAGTGCGATCGCAGTCCACAATTATCGCCACAGGTGGCTGTGCATTTCTCAGTAAAGCGTTAGGATGCAACGTCCTGACGGGGGATGGTTATCTGATGGCGGCAGAAGCAGGGGCCGAGATGTCGGGTATGGAATTTTCTAATGCTTATGGCATCTCTCCCGCCTTTTCTTCAGTTACCAAAACCCTGTTTTATAATTGGGCAACCTTCACCTACGAAGACGGTACTGTAATTCCGGGTGCGAGTTCTCATAGACGGTCAATAATTGCTCAGACATTACTGCAACAGCCAGTTTACGCCATCATAGACAAAGCGGCAGAATCAATGCGGGCATCTATGCGTTTAGCACAGCCCAACTTCTTTTTACCCTTTGACCGTGCAGGTATCGATCCATTTACTCAACGGTTCCCTGTGACTCTGCGCCTAGAAGGAACTGTGCGCGGTACAGGGGGGATTCGGATTGTAGATGAGAGTTGTGCCAGTTCTGTGCGGGGACTTTACGCGGCTGGAGATGCCGCTACACGGGAACTAATTTGTGGCGGATTTACTGGCGGTGGTAGTCATAATGCGGCTTGGGCAATATCTTCTGGCTATTGGTCAGGAAAATCGGCTGCTGAATATAGCCGCAGTTTGGGAGAACAAAAAACTCAACGACAAGTTAAGGGTGTTGGAGAGGTAATATTAGAGAGTGGGAGCGTAGCTTGCCGCCGAAGGCATCGCACCTTAGCGACTGATGAAATTATTCAGGCAGTCCAAGCTGAAGTATTCCCTTACGAAAAGAACTATTTCCGTACAGAACAAGGCTTAACCGAGTCTTTGGGTAAGCTAAATCATCTTTGGCAAGAACTCCGCAGTAGCCAGGTAACATCAGAGAAAGAGCTAATCCGGGCGCGAGAAGCTGCGGCAATGGTAGCCACAGCACGATGGATGTACAGCAGTGCCATTGAACGTAAAGAAACTCGTGGTATGCACAAACATCAAGACTATCCAGAACAAGATGCTAACCAGCAACATCACCTAATTAGTGGCGGATTAGATCAAGTCTGGGTGAAGAGTCAGCCGCTAAGTACAGAAAAGTCTTTATCTAAAATAGGAGCAGCAGTGTGATTGAGTTGGTCAGCGAATCGCGGTGCATAAAATGTAATATCTGCGTGAATATTTGTCCAACTAACGTGTTTGACAGAGTACCTAATGCGCCGCCAACCATTGCCCGACAAAGTGACTGCCAAACCTGTTATATGTGCGAGTTGTATTGTCCAGTTGATGCTCTTTATGTTGCACCAGAGAGCGATGTGACGACTTCAGTTAACGAAGCAGAATTGGCAGAAGTTGGGCTACTGGGTAGTTATCGAGAAAACATTGGTTGGGGACATAAACGCACTTCAACAGCAAAAGCCGATCAAACATTCCAAATTCTGAAGCAGATGAAATAGTAACGTGATGTGCAACTTAGTTTTAGAACCCCTCTCCCAACCTCTCCCTCACAGGGAGAGAGGCTTTGATTCTTGCTCCCCTTCCCTAGTAGGGAAGAGGGGCTGGGGGTTAGGTCTGAGAAAAAGTTACACACAGCGTATATATAGGCGGAGAAAATAGTCATGCTGTCGTTACCAGTAGGAACAAGTTATATCAGTAAAAATAAATTTACTTTCAGATTCTCAATTTCAGTGGCTTGTATCCTACTGTTAGTAACTACAGGATGTAGCCAAGGCGAAAATAAATCTGCTCAATCCATTGAGGCTGTTAATGTCAATAACAATGTTGCTGCATCCAATAATATTCCTACACTACGTATAGGTTATGTAGGTAGTTCAGAACCTACAGGGCCACTTGGTTGGGCAAAGAAAAAAGGAATTTTAGATCGGGAGTTGCAAAAAGCAGGATTTAAAAACATTACTTTTGCAAGATTTCCTAATGGGCCGGATCTAAATGAGGCGCTTGTCGCCGGACAATTAGATGTTGGCTCTTTAGGCGATACACCAGCCATAGTTTTGAGAGCAAGGGGTCAGGAAACGCGACTGCTGCGGATTACTCAATTTAATACAACCGCTTGGTTAGTGGCGAAAAAGAATGGTGCGCGATCGCTTGCTGAACTGAAAGATCAAAAAATAGCTACCCAAAAAGGTTCTTATATGCATCGATACCTGCTGGGTCTATTAGCTGAAGCTAAAATTGCCAAGGATGTAAAAGTTGTTCACTTGATGACTACTGAGGCAAAAGCGGCTTTAGAACGTGGTGATATAGCAGCTTATGCAACTTCTAGCGATATGGGGCCTTTTCTGAAATCACAAGGGTTTCCAGTGATTGATTCTTCGGCAAATCATCAGGGTTTGTCAGGGACATCATTAGTTGTCGCAACCGAAAGCTTTTTGGCGAAACAACCTGACTTTCCCAAAAAATTTAACGGAATTCTGACAGAAGCAGCCAAGGATTTAAAAGCTAATTCTGAAGAATATTATCAGTATCACGCACAAACTACTAAATATCCCCTCGATATCATCAAAATATCGTACCCACTGAAACAAATCTCAGAAGAACCATTACCAGCTGAGGGTGTAAAACTTTTAGAGGGAACAAAGAAATTTTTAGTCTCGCAGGGTTTAGCAAAGTCAGACTTTAAATTAACAGATTGGGTTGTTAATGAACAGCCGCGTTAATTTTATTTATCTTGTTGATTAAAGTTTTTTTAACGAACCACAGAGGCGCAGAGAACGCAGAGAGAATTTATGGAGAAGGAAGTTATCAGTGAAACTGATTTTGGAGATTTTGTCTTTACTAAGCACGCCACATGATGTAAAGGAAAATTCCAACTTCTTCAAAAGAATTGCTGTTGAGAAGAAAGTAAACAAACTTCTGAATCAGCATTGACTATCTACCCAATCTAATTGAAAAATCAGGTAGAACCTATGACTATTGCATTAGAACGTCCTCAAAAAACCAAGTCTGCTCAAATTCGGGAAAAACTGGGTTATCCCATCATTGATACTGATGTACATACCCAAGAATTTCCCCCAGCATTCTTGGATTATTTAGAGCAAGTTGCTGGAACTGCGATCGCACAGCGTTTCCAAGAACACTTACCCGGTGCATCTCGCTCTAAATGGTTTAAGCAATCTTGGGATGAACGCCGCACTTACCGCACCGCCCGCCCTCCTTTCTGGACTCGTCCCACTAACGATCCCTTAAATTTAGCTACTGTTAGTTTACCGAAGTTGTTGCACGAACGCTTACAAGAAGCTGGTACAGACTTTGCCGTTGTGTACCCCAACTTGGCAACGATGGCCCCACACATCGGCAATGAAGAAATGCGGCGGGCTGTTTGCCGTGCGGCTAACACTTACCACGCTGATATTTTTCGTCCTTATAGCGATCGCTTAACGCCCATTGCGGCAATTCCCATGCATACGCCCGAAGAGGCGATCGCAGAATTGGAATACGCGGTGAAAGTACTGGGACTCAAAGCCATTCAAATCCCCGGACATATCCGCCGCCCCATTCCCGCCTTCGAGAAGTATGGCGAAGAAGTAGCCAACGAAGCCATCTGGATTGATACCTTTGGCTTGGATAGTAAATATGATTACGATCCCTTCTGGGCGAAATGTGTAGAACTGAAAGTTGTACCCACCACCCACTCTTCCGGTATGGGGTGGATCAATCGGCGTTCCATTAGCAATTACCAATATAACCATATTGGTCACTTTGCATCGGCTGGAGAAGCACTGTGTAAATCTCTGTTCTTTGGTGGTGTAACTCACCGCTTCCCCACACTCAAGTTTGCCTTCTTAGAAGGAGGTGCAGCTTGGGGTGCTAGTTTGTACGCTGATTTGATTTGGCATTGGGATACTCGCAATAAAGACCATTTGGTGGAAAATAACAATCCCGCCAATATCGATCGCGAAGAACTGTTAGAACTATATACCCGTTACGGCGGCGAATTAGTACATGGTCGTTTGGATCAACTAGGTAGTGGTTTAGGTTTCCACGCTGAGTTATTATCTCCCCTAGAACCAGGTGATTTAGATGAATTCGCTGTTGCCGGAGTTACCAAGCCAGAAGATATCCGCGATCGCTTCTTGAATCACTTTTACTTCGGTACAGAATCAGATGATACCCGTGTAGCTCAAGCTTTTAACCGCAAAGCTAACCCTTATGGCGATCGCGTTAAAGCCTTCTTAGGTTCCGATTCTGGTCATTGGGATGTACCTGATATTACTGCGATCGCAGCTAATACCTATTCAATGGTAGAACGCAAGATTATCACCGAAGAAGATTTGCAATATTTCCTGTCAATTCATCCCTTGGAGTTGTACACCAGCCTGAATCGTGACTTCTTCAAAGGTACAGCTGTGGAGAAAACCGCAGATGAATTTTTGGCTGGGAAAGAGACGCGATAAATCGCCGTCTCTACAAAGGATTGATTCTGCTTCTTTGCCAATACCCATAAACAATTTGAATAATTTAGGGTAAATTATCATGACGATCGCTTTAGACCGCCCGCAAAAAACCAGGTCTGCTCAAATTCGGGAAAAACTTGGTTATCCAATCATTGACACCGATGTACATACCCAAGAATTTGAACCAGCAGTCTTGGATTATTTAGAGCAAGTTGGTGGCACTGAAATTGTCGAACGTTTCAAAGAAAATTTACCAGGATCTTCCCGCTTTAAGTGGTATAAGCAAAGTTGGGAAGAACGTTTTGCTTATCGTACCAATCGCCCTAACTGGTGGGGTCGTCCCACAAAAAATACTTTGAATCTGGCTACCATTAGCTTACCCAAGTTGCTACACGAACGCTTGCAAGAAGCAGGTACAGACTTTGCCGTTGTGTACCCCAACTTGGCAACAATGGCCCCGAATATCGGCAACGAAGAAATGCGGCGGGCTGTTTGTCGGGCAGTTAACACCTACCATGCTGATATTTTCCGCCCTTATAGCGATCGCTTAACACCCATCGCCGCCATTCCCCTGCATACTCCCGAAGAAGGGATTGAAGAGTTGGAATATGCGGTAAATGTTCTGGGACTCAAAGCAATTCAAATCCCAGGTTATGTTCGTCGTCCAATTCCTGCCTTTGAAAAATACGGCAAAGAAGTCGCTAACGAAGTAGTTTGGATTGATAACTTTGGCTTAGATAGCCAATATGATTACGATCCATTCTGGGCTAAGTGCCAAGAACTGAAAGTTGTACCCACAACTCACGCTTCTAGCCAAGGTTGGACAACTCAGCGTTCTGTCACCAACGCCCAGTACAATCACATTAATCACTTTGCCTTTGCAGCAGAAGCATTATGCAAATCGCTGTTCTTTGGTGGAGTTACCCGCCGCTTCCCGCAATTAAAGTTTGCCTTCTTAGAAGGTGGTTCAGCTTGGGGTGCTAGTCTATACGCCGATATTATTTGGCACTGGGAAACCCGCAATAAACAACATTTGTTGTCAAATAACAATCCTGCCATTATCGATAAGGAAGCATTAGTAAAGTTATATACTCGCTACGGTGGCGAACTCGTAGATGGACGCTTAGATAAAATTGGTGACGGTTTAGGATTCCACCATCAACTATTAGCTCCAGAAGATCCAGGCGAACTCGACGAATTTGAACTAGCAGGAATTGAGAAGCCAGAAGATGTGCGCGATCGCTTCTTGAATCATTTCTACTTCGGTACGGAATCAGATGATACCCGTGTAAGCCAAGCCTTTAATCGTGCAGCTAATCCCTTTGGCGATCGCGTTAAAGCCTTCTTGGGTTCAGATTCCGGTCACTGGGATGTGCCTGATATCACCGCCGTTACAGCCAACGCCTACTCAATGGCAGAACGCGAAATCATTACCGAAGAAGACCTCCGTTACTTCCTCTCAATCCATCCCTTGGAGTTGTACACCAGTCTCAATCAAGACTTCTTCAAAGGTACAGGTGTTGAGAAAGCCGCAAACGAATATTTGGCTGGGAAATAGGGAATAGGGAATGGGGAATAGGAAAAGAATTACTATGCCCCATGCCCAATGACCAATGCCCATCTTTACAACGTTCCATGTTCCATTTCCTCTGTTCACTTGTAGCGTGGGCCTTGCCCACTCTACATTTCTCTTAAATAACGAACCGCAGAGGCGCAGAGGACACGGAGAAATGGAGTTTAAAAAATATATCCTAAAACCGACGCAAAGATCCTATCTATGTTCTCCTCCCTCTGCGTTCTCTGCGCCTCTGTGGTTCGTTTATTTGGATAATTTATTTCTTGGAAATCCCTTACCAAAATCCAAAATTGATATGACTCAACTAAAAACACTTCCCACCTACGACCCAAGTTTATTTGAGGGAGCTGCTGAAGGCTACGCTCAACATAGAACCAAATACCCACCGATTGTATTTGATAAACTAGCCGAAATATTTAATCTCAATGGTCAAGGACGACTCCTTGATTTAGGTACTGGCTCAGGATTAATTTCAATTCCTCTACGAACCAAATTTGAGGAAGTTGTTGCGATCGATCCCGATCCAGAAATGATTGCAGAAGCTAAACGGCAAGCAGCAGCAGTTGGAGCAAATAATATTACTTGGTTAGAACAAGGAGCAGAGTTAATCGACTCTAGTTTAGGGAAATTTAAGTTAACCACTATTGGTAGAGCCTTCCACTGGATGGAACGCGAATTAGTGCTTGAGCGCCTTTATGAATTGCTTACTGATGATGGTGCATTAGCACTGCTTAACACTGGTGATAACCCTTGGGAAAGTAATTTACTTTGGAAACAAGCTGCTGTTGGAGTAGTGAAAAAATGGTTAGGTGAAGAACGCCGAACTGGACAACGAGGACAAGGCACTCGTAAGCCAGTCGATCCTCCCCATGAAGTCGTAATTGGTAATTCGGCTTTTGCTCGTCAAGAAACCTATGAAGTGCCATTTGAAAAATCTTGGACTGTCGATAGCTATCTCGGCTATTTATACACTACAGCCTTCTCTCTGAAAATTTTCTATGGTGATAACGCCCCAGCATTTGAAAAGGATCTTAGAGAAGCACTACTAGCAGTTGAGCCGTCTGGACATTTTACAGAAGAACTCAAAGCTACAATTTTAGTCGCTTGGAAGCACTAGAAAAATTGAACATGATTGAAGAATAATTCAGAATCAAAACGCCACAAATTTCAATCTTCCACTAGCACGACCCTGGAGTGGGCCCTTCTCACTCCACTTCCTAAATTTTTCCCTCTCAACTCTTAAATTCTCAGTTCCTCGAGTCGTTATAGGGTGGGTAATACCCACTCTCTTTTCTATTTTAGACATTCCCAGAAATTATTTTTATTTATTACAGGACTTACGCACGGGTAACAGAAAATCGAACCACAGAGGACGCAGAGTTCACGGAGGAATGAGAGTTTCAGAGGTTTCTTGCGTAAGTCCTATATTAAAAAAGAAGTGAGAGTGGGCTACGCCCCGCTGCGCTAACAGAATTTAGGAGTAACTAAGCTCCCCTCTCTTCTTTTGAGAGGTATGAGGGGAAAGGAAGAGTTATTTGGATTCTTTGATTCGCAATTCATCATAATCGTTTTAACCACCGATCGAGAAATAAAAATAACAACCCATGCCAGCTTTAAAAGGAAAGTTTGAATTCAGGAAAAGCCAGAGAACAACACGCCGTTCCTTGTTATTTGCTCTGGGCTACTGCTTAATGCTATCGACAGTCTTATCGAGTTGTGGTGAAGCCAAAAATAACACTCAGCAGTCAACAACTTCCCCTGAGTCTACTGCTTCATCTGGCACTACAGAAAAGTCAACTGATAAGCAAGTAGTACGGATTGTACGTTCAAAACAACTTTCTGCTTTAGCAGTTTTAGAAAAGCAGGGTGCTTTGGAAAAGCGATTAGAGCCTCTGGGTTTTAAAGTACAGTGGGCTGAGTTTGCCGCTGGGCCACAACAGCTAGAAGCCTTGAATGCAAATGGACTAGATATTGCATCTACAGCCGAATCGCCTCCTGTATTTTCACAAGCAGCAGGAGCGCCTCTTGTTTATCTAGCTACTACACGCCCTAGTGGTAAAGCAATTTCACTTTTAGTTCCCGTAAACTCTCCGATTAAAAGTGTTACTGATTTGAAGGGAAAAAAAGTGGCTTTTCAGAAAGCCTCTATCGGTCACTATTTATTAGTTAAGGCTTTAGAAGACGCAGGACTAAAACTGAGCGATGTCCAATCAGTTTTTCTAGCGCCGCCAGATGCAAATGCGGCATTCAGTCAAAACAAGGTGGATGCTTGGTATATCTGGGAGCCATTCGCTACTAGAAATGTACAAAATAAAATCGCTCGTGTTTTAGCAGATGGTGGTAAGTTGCGGGATACTGGTAATTTTTACTCAACTTCGCGCCAATTTTATCAGGCTCATCCTGATGTAATCAAAGTGTTTTTAGAGGAACTAGAAAAGGCAGAAATATGGACGAAGGATCATCCCAAAGAAGTAGCACAACTGCTTGCTACTGTAACTCAGTTAGATCCACCGACTCTAGAAATAATGCATAAGAAATATGACTATGGGCTGCTACCAATCACTGATAAAACTATTACTAAGCAACAGGAAGTTGCAGATAAGTGGTACAGCTTAGGACTTATCCCCAAGAAAGTGAATGTTAGAGAAGGGTTTTTAACACCTGAAGAGTACGCCAAAATTACTCCCTCAGAGGTGTTAGCGAATAAGTAGTTAACACCTCTGAATAAACTAAAACACAGGAGAATATTATGCCAATCTCGACTTTGACAAAGGTTAAAGTTAGGTCTATTGATGCCCCTTTGGGAGCCATAGTTACCGATCTGGATGCTAGTCAACCGATCGCACCTGAAGTTATCTTACAACTTAAAGAAGCTTTGCGCGTAGACGCGAAGCGGCTTGTCGCCAGACATCGCCACATCTTAATCTTCAAAGACCAAAAGCTCTCCGATGAACAACTTTTAAACTTTTCTCTATACTTTGGCGCACTCTTTGTACCATCTGATGAAACTCCAGTATTGGCTTCTAAACCAGGAGAAACTCCGGTAGTAATTCCAATTTCCAATGTCGATGGTGGCTATACTGGTACTGGAGAATTAACTTTCCATTCCGATCACAAATGGACTCCGACCCCATCTAGTGGTTCGCTTCTTTATGCGTTGGAAATACCAACTCATGGTGGAGATACTTATTGGTTAAATACCAATTTAGCCTATGAGGCATTAGATGAAGCCACCAAAGAACGGATTGCAGATTTGCAGTTAATTACCTATAACCCATTTTTGCGAGATCGGAATGCACCCCGCTCTTTGTATCGTTTAGACAAAACTATTCCTTTAATCAGTCCAATCTTTCCCCATCCTTTAGTTAGGACACATCCAGAAAGTGGTAAGAAGCATCTTTACTTAGATGCTGCTACAGAAGTGGAAATTGTCGGGTTAGAACCGGAAGAAGGATCTAAATTGATTGAACAGTTGAGGCAACATCTAACTCAACCCAAGTTCTACTACCAACACAAATGGTCTGTAGGTGATATTGTCTACTGGGATAATCAAGCTACCTTGCATTACCGTCAAGCATTTGATCCAAATGAGCGACGAGTATTAAAGCGGGTTAGCCTTGCAGGTAGTCGTCCCTTTTAGGATTTATAGCTCAGAAGATCAATCTAATGGGCAATTGGGAATTTAACTTTTCAATTCAATCCCACAGAAAAGAATTTACCAACTTGCCCTAAATCTACATTCCCACCACTGATGATCACACCAATTCTCGCTTCTGGTGCTGTCACCACGCCTTCGAGTAAAGCAGCAGCAGCTAATACCCCAGTAGGTTCAACTACAATTTTCAAACGCTCCCACAAGAAAAACATAGTGCGAAGAATCGCCTCTTCCGATACCGTAACCATATCATCGACGTAATGCAGCACTAAGGGAAAAGTAATTTGACCAAGGCTAGGAGTCCGCGCACCATCAGCGATAGTATTAGGATTTTTGACTGTTTGTAAGGTTTTGGTGTGAAAGGAGCGGGTAGCATCATCGCCAAGGACTGGTTCTACCCCGATGACTTTACAATTGGGTAAAAGTGACTTGGCTGCGATCGCACATCCTGAAAGTAATCCGCCACCGCCACAACAGACTAATAATAAGTCCAACTCACCAACTTCTTGGATTAGTTCTAAAGCAGTTGTCCCTTGTCCGGCGACGACATGGGGATGATCGTAAGGAGGAATGAGTATGAGAGAGCGATTATCCGCTAAATTTTGGGCTAATTCTTCTCGGTTTGTTTCTTGGCAATTGTACAAAATTATCTCTGCACCATAACCACGAGTCGCAGTTTGTTTGACAATGGGTGCATCATCAGGCATGACAATAGTGATGGGAATATTTAGTAATTGTCCAGCTAAAGCGATTGCTTGGGCATGATTTCCTGATGAATAGGTGATAACGCCTGTTTGTTTTTGTGCTAGCGATAGTTGCGCTAAGGCATTGTACGCACCTCTAAATTTAAATGCCCCCGTGCGTTGAAAGTTTTCGCACTTAAAAAACACTTGGCTATTGGTGCGATCGTTAACGATTCTAGATGTTAGTACAGGTGTGTGGTGGGCAATCCCTAAAATTCGCTTTTGTGCTGCTTGCACGTCACTTATAGCAACGGAATTAGGTTGTGTCATTGATGATATTTAAGAATTCAGGAGTCAGAATGGGCTAAACGCCCCGCTACCGCTAACAGAAGTCAGAATAGTTAAAGAATCAGGAGAATATTTGATAATAAATATACTAAGTATACTAGATTCTTGCTAAATTATGACTCTTGGGTGCTGAATTCTAACGACGAGATTAAATATTCTTGCTCTTGTTTATATAGATACAGATTTTTATATTTGCGTTTAATATCCTGGATTGAAGCATACTCATTTCAGGTGGATAGCATCATTTTTTCACTATAAAAATAGCTACGGCAAACATTATATATTGCTGTAGCTAAATTTATAAACGTTAAATAAGAATCCAGAAGTCAGAATAAATTAGCGGGAAATTTAAACGAATTTAAATTAAATTCTGTTAGCAGTAGCGGGGCGTTTAGCCCTTTCTGGCTCCTGACTTCTGAATTCTTTTTGTTAAATTAATTAACTCCAATTCGCCATTTTTTAACATGAATCAAACATACGGAATTCGGCAAAAAAGAACTGCTTTAATTACAGGAGCGGCTAGTGGTATAGGCTATCAATTAACCCAGATTTTTGCCCGTCATAGTTATAATCTTGTATTAGTAGATAAGAATGAATCAAAACTTACTGAAATTATAGATGAATTTCCCCAAAAGTTTGGCATTTCCGTCAAAATTTTTGTTAAGGATTTATCTATCCCAACATCCCCAGAAGAAATTTTCACAGAATTACAGCAAGCATCCATCAAGATTGATGTGCTAGTTAACAATGCTGGCTTTGGTACTTATGGAGCCTTTAGCGAAACAGACCTCAGCACTGAATTAAAAATGCTTCAGGTAAATATGGTCAGCCTGACTCATTTAACGAAGTTGTTCCTCAAAGATATGGTTGAGCAAAACTATGGAAAAATATTAAATGTGGCTTCAGCAGCAGCTTTTCAACCAGGTCCTTTAATGGCAGTTTATTTTGCTACTAAAGCTTATGTTTTATCATTTTCAGAAGCGATCGCGAATGAATTAGAGGGTACAGGTGTCAGCGTGACTGTTCTTTGTCCAGGGCCAACAGCATCGGAATTCCAACACAATGCTGCAATGGAAGATTCCAAGATTGCTAATGTTAACAGAATGATGGATACAGAAACCGTCGCTAGGATTGGTTATCGGGGCTTAATGAAAAACAAAACTGTTGTTATTCCTGGGATGAGAAATAAGATATTAACTGAAAGCGTCAGATTTACGCCCAGAAATTTAGTCACAAAGGTTGTTAGAAGTATGCACGAACTTCAAAAAAAGAGGTAGTTCGATATCGCACCATAACTATACTCAGTTTGGTGTCGGGATATAAGACGATTAATTAAGAAACGCCCTTAGCTCGACTTTATCCAAAATTAAGAGCTTGGTTCTCTTGATACGGCAAAAATTCTAGCTTTTTGGCAAAAGCTTTTTCGATGTTACTGATTCTCGGTGAAATCAAAAAAGTAAAACTACTGCCCCACAAAGGTTTCAGCGTCAGCTTGAGTGTTGCCAAAAAATGGATAAAGTCGAGTTTAGAGGATGTTTGAAAAACTTTTTACTGTTTTTATGTTGTTAATGAATTTGGGTAGTTCTGTTTGGAGCGTCTATTGAAATAGGAGATGCAGATGGTCACACTTTAAAAGAAATTATTGAAGTATTTCGCTTAACCTATCAATCATTTCGCCCCGTAAAGTTTCCTGAAGCCTAGCAGTAAATTTCTGTTGCGTTTTGCTCAACTGCATTTTTTTTCACTATACTTTTTAACAAATAAAGCTAATCTGCCTTCAAATTGTACTAACTGTGCGCTAAACCCTAAGAGGATGTCTGAAAAGTATCAAATATTTCTTGATCCCTCCTAACTCCCCTTAAAAAAGGGGGAATAAGAGTCTTAAAGTCCCCCTTTTTAAGGGGGATTTAGGGGGATCTCCAAGGGCTAGATGTATACAAAAAAACTTTTCAGACATCCTCTAATCCTATGGCACTCAAGCCGGAATTTTGAATCACGATTAGCTTAGTCCCTTTTGTTGAAGAGGTGTAAAATGGCTAACTATCGAATTCCTGGTTCTGATGGCAATGATCCTCTAGCAGTCTTTCAATACGATACTGTCATAAACGGCACACAGTTCAATAATCGTCTGCAAGGTACGAATTCTAGAGACCTTATCATAGCAGGTGCGGGAAACGACACGCTTCTTGGTGGTAATGGAAATGATATCCTAATAGGCATAGGTAATTATAATGAAACAGGCAGAGATGTTTTAACAGGAGGCGGAGGAGTTGATATATATGTGGCTGGCAACGGTTACGACAACTTCTACAACAATCCTGCTGGAGATGCCATAATAACAGACTACAACTCGTCGGAAACTATTGTCATAAATGGTGATATAGAGTTAAAGTTCGAGGCTAAATCTGTTGCAAATGTTGGAACCTCATCTCCTGAACTGATAATATATGCGGGCAATTTGTCTCAAGTTATTATTCAAGACTTTGGAAGTAGCAATAACCTAAATTTCTTTAATACAGACTACGCAGGGGAGAACGATCTTGGTGGTGTCTTTTTAGTGTAGATAAACTTCTTCCTCCCTGCATACGTGCAGGGTTAGACTCAGTTCATTTGCAAAGAGGAAGATTCCCACGTGATATCATGTCCGCTTGATTGCTTATTAAACCCGAAGAACCCCACCCCGCCCCTCCCCGCAGGCGGGGAGGGGGTTGGGGGTGGGGTTATTTTATTATGGGTAATTTGGCAGACATGATATGAGGCGAAAATTTAGTCGCGATCGCCTATACTCTTTTTAAGAAAAACTGATTAGCAGATTCTTTATTCTAAAAAATCTGCTAATCAGGTTTAGCCATTTGCAAAGATCAGTCAAGATTACGTCTAAGTAGGTGGGCGGGAAAATTTACAAGTATGTCATTGCGAGTGAAACGGAGTGTAACAAAGCAATCGCAAAAACTTTGACGATTTTACCTTTTGTGACCTACTTATTTAAGAGTTCTGGCGTGGAGAGAATGCGGCTTTCACCAATCTTATCAAATGCAGGTGTAGACCAGCGATCGACTACTTTACCTAGAATTGACATTTCTTGAACCAAGCGGTCAAATTTCTCAGGGGTGAGAGATTGAGGCCCATCAGATAAAGCTTTTGCGGGATTGGGGTGAACTTCAATCATTAAGGCATCTGTACCAGCTGCGATCGCAGCCATTGCCATCGATGGCACATATTCAGACCTACCAGTACCATGACTGGGATCAATCATAATTGGTAAATGGGTCAGCGATCGCAACACTGGCAGCACTGATAAATCTAAAGTATTCCGCGCATATTTACCATCAAAGGTTCTAATTCCTCGCTCACAAAGAATCACATTGGGATTTCCAGATGCCAAAATATATTCTGCCGCCATCAACCACTCGTCAATTGTTGCAGACATACCCCGCTTCAGCAGCACAGGTTTATCTTGAGCGCCTACCTTTTTTAGCAGCGAAAAGTTGTGCATATTTCGCGCTCCGATTTGGATTATGTCAGCTACCCTCGCCACTGCTGATAAATCGGCAGCATCCATCAGTTCTGTGACAATACCCAAACCAGTAGCTTCCCGCGCTGCTGCTAATAAATCTAAAGCGCTTTCACCATAACCTTGAAACGCATAGGGTGAAGTACGGGGTTTGTAGGCTCCGCCACGCAAAAACTGTGCCCCAGCTGCCTTCACGCGCTTTGCTGTTTCGACAATCATCACTTCGTTTTCAACAGAACAAGGCCCGGCTACCACTACAATCGGATGATGTTCGCCGAAATAGACACGACCGTTAGGTGTCGGTACAACAACCTCGCTGGCTTCTCCATGTCGGAATTCTCGACTTACCCGCTTGAAAGGTTGTTGCACTCGTAATACTTGCTCAATCCAAGGGCTGAACTCCTGAACCTGTAATTTATCGATGCTAGTGGTATCACCAATTAGCCCCAGTACAACTTTATGAGTGCCAACGCTTTTTTCTACGGTGACTTTCCAAGTGTCACTCAGTTCTTGGCTAATGCGAGTAATTTCCTCAACAGGTGTACCGCTTTTAAGTATGATAATCATCTATTCTTCCTTCCGTATAGTTTTTGGGTGTAATACAGTCCGTTCTTACCTTGGCGAATCGTGTAAAAATTCCGCAAGTTGTTCTAATTTTGTCCAAGCCGCGCCGCTTTGCAGAATTTCTTTGGCAAGGACAATACCTTTAACACAACCTGCTAAAACATCAGTTTCCCCATGAATGGCTTCACCAACTTGCAGGGCTAAGGCTGTATTTAAAGCGACTACATCTTGTTGCGCTTGAGTGCCTTTACCTTGCAAAACTGCTTTCAAGATTTCGGCATTTTCTTGGACATCTCCACCGTGCAACGCCGCAGTGGGTGCAAAACTTAAACCCAGTTCTTGAGGATTGAGCGTCAAAGAGCGGACTTTTTTATCTTGGAGTACAGCTAAATCAGTGACATCTGCCAAACCAGCTTCATCTAAACGTTCCCGTCCGTGGAGGGCGATCGCTTGCTGACATCCCAGTTGGGATAAGGCTTGCACAATCTCTTCCAGTAAAAGCGGGTCGTTGACACCAATAATTTGCCCCGTCGGTCGCATGGGATTTACTAGCGGGCCGAGCAAGTTAAAAACAGTCCGCACCTTCAAAGTTTTTCGCAAAGTAGCGATCGCCTTTAGTGCAGGATGCCAGCCGGGAGCAAACAAAAAGGTGATTCCGATTTCACCCACTGCGGCTTGCACTTTTTCAGGAGTGGCGTTGAGATTTATACCCAAAGCTTCCAGCACATCCGCCGAACCAGTCTTACTAGATGCCGAACGATTGCCATGTTTGGCAACCTTTACCCCGGCGGCGGCGGCAACAAAGGCGACAGCAGTCGAGATATTAAAAGTTGAAGCACCATCTCCACCAGTTCCACAGGTGTCAATTAAGGGAGTATGTAGAGACGCGATTAATGGCGTCTGAGAAGATTGCGATTGCAATACGCTAGCCATACCAACTAATTCTTCAGCGGAGACGCCTTTGGCTTGAATTGCGGCTAAAATCGCTCCTGATAGAACATCGGGAATGGTATCTGTGAGCCAACCTTGCATCAAATCCGCAGCTTGGGGAACCGTCAACGATTGCCGATTTAACAACTGTTGTAATAAAGCTGGCCAGTTGTAGAATTCAGGAGTGGCGGGGATGTTGTCAAGTGGAGTTTTAGTTACAGCTATCATATTTATTGGGCATGGGGCATTAGTGATTCACGAAGGACAAATGACAAATGACAAAAAAATTAAGGAATTAGGACTTTGGCAACAGTTTGTACATCTTTATCACCTCTACCGGAGCAATTAATGACGATGCGAGGACTGCCTTTTAATTGAGGACAAAGGGTTTCTAAATATGCGATCGCATGAGCAGTTTCTAAGGCTGGAATAATCCCTTCTAGTTGCGAAAGCCTTTGAAATGCGTCTAATGCCTGTTTATCGGTAACACTGTAATATTCGGCGCGGCCAAGATCCTTTAAATAACTATGCTCAGGGCCAACGCCAGGATAATCTAATCCGGCACTAATTGAATGGGCTTCGATGACTTGACCATCATCATCTTGCAGTAAATAGCTCATTGCACCATGCAATACACCTATTCTTCCTTTTGTCAAGGTAGCGGCGTGTTTTTCTGTATCTACACCTTCACCCGCAGCTTCCACTCCAATTAAACGCACTGAAGGTTCATGCATAAACTCATTGAATAAGCCGATCGCGTTGGAACCTCCACCCACGCAAGCCAGTAGAATATCTGGTAATCCTCCCCATTTCTCTTGGGCTTGAGCGCGAGTTTCGATACCAATGACTGCGTGGAAGTCACGGACAATCATCGGGTAGGGATGAGGCCCGGCAACGGAACCGAGGATGTAATGAGTTGTTTCTACATTCGTCACCCAATCTCGAATTGCTTCCGAAGTTGCATCCTTGAGAGTTCCCGTACCTGCCTCCACTGGACTAACTTCTGCCCCCATTAATTTCATCCGAAACACGTTCAGGGCTTGGCGTTCCATATCGTGAACGCCCATGTAAATCACACATTTCAAACCAAACCTAGCACATACGGTTGCAGTCGCTACGCCGTGTTGTCCTGCACCTGTCTCGGCAATCACCCGTTGCTTACCCATACGTTTAGCGAGTAACACTTGAGCCAACGCATTATTAATTTTGTGAGCGCCTGTATGATTTAAATCTTCGCGCTTTAAATAAATTTGCGGCCCCGTGCCATCTGGTCTAGCGTAGTTTGTTGTGAGGCGTTCCGCAAAATATAATGGGCTGGGTCGTCCTACATAATCTCGCAGTAAGTTTTGCAATTCTGCTTGGAAACTTGGATCGTTGCGATATTGATGAAATGCTGCTTCTAATTCACTTAATGCAGGCATTAAGGTTTCTGGGACGTATTTACCGCCAAATCTGCCAAATCTACCCAAAGAATCTGGTTGTTGAGTTGCAATCTTGATGTCTTGTATGCTTACCACTGCTTAAAATCCTTTTACGTTTAAATATTTTTTACTTTGGTAACAGAGCGGCTGGTGAGCAGAGTCGAACCATGCCGAAGTGTCGGACTCAAATTCATCCTGAATTCTGACTCCTGAGTTCTGAATTCTTCTGATAAAATTCTCTTCGCGTTTCCTTTTCAGGGGTTTTGTAGATATAGCCCAGATTTCTGTGATTCAAAACGTCTATGGGGCGCACCAAATCGCTAGAGTCAAAATTTGGTAATAGGGATAATAAATCTCCTAACGGCGTAGCTTTGGGGGTAGACATACCGCCATCCCAAGGCCACATTAGGTCTTTAAGATTGTGTCCGTAAGCCTGACCATTAGCAGGATAGAAATCGCTACCTTGATGACCGTTTTCTTGCCATTCAGCCCAGAGGCGGTCTGCGTTTGCATGATGCAACCAAAACACTGGGTCATAAGGCGAACTTGGGATATTGCTCATAGTACCCAAGCCCTTAAACTTTACGGGTCTTGTGCTTGCATCTATCTGCACCCCACCAACTAAACCATGAATGTAGTTGTGTATAAATCCTCCTGGGGTGACTTTACCTCGCTCATCTACAGAGATAAATCCTTCCAAAGCGGGGCGAAATAGAGAATAGTTATTAAGACTCAGGACACGCTCAACATCTTTTTTGGGCACTGGATAATCACTGGCTGGAGGTAATCTTAGAAAACGTACAAGTGATGTACCTAATGAGGTTTGGGTTTCTGGGTCAATATTTAATGTCGGATTCATAACCCAGCCATTTGCAGCTGAAAAAGCCCCAGGTACCGCGCCGCCTGTAAAGTTTCCCTGATTTGGAACTTTAATGGTTACTCCTTGACCGTTAGAACCAAGAAAGTCATCATTAAAAATTACATCAAGTGCTTTGGCATCTGTCCAATCCCAGTATGGCAGAGTAACAGTTGGGTCTACTGTTTGCAAAGCTTGTTCAAATCTGCGGATATATTCTCGATGCCAAGGGAAAAATGCGGCATTTTCATGAGCAAGTTCTTGGACGGAACCATCGGAATGTCCTTTATGGTTATGAATTAAGCGTGTTGCCCCTATGTGTATGGCAACGAATTGGTCGTAAATACTGAGCTTGCTACCTGCGGGTATGACAGTTTTTAAGGTTTTGATAGCCTTGACGAAGGCTGTTTTCTCTGCTGGTGTCAGGTCAGTTACGTTCTTTCTGACAGCTAGATGAGTGTATTGCCCTGGAAGATTATGATTCCAATGGTATTTGTATTGTCTGTGGTCAAGGCGATCGTGGGCAAAGACTGTAAGCGCAGAGGTGGTAACTAAAAGTACGCTATAAATTAGTATTTTGACAGATTTCAGCAGGGATTTCATTATCTTAATCGAAGCAGAGGGGCAGGGGGGCAGAGGGGCGCGTGTATACCCCTAAGTCTGCGGATGGATTTATCTCACCTCTTGAAGAGATGGACTTTTGCGCTGATTTTCTGTGATGGCTGTTTTAAGTTCTCGACAAAATTCTTCCACGGCTTGCAATCCTTCTGTTGGGCTACCTTCAGCTAACCGTTTCACAAAGGCGCTACCAACAATCACTGCGTCTGCTCCCCATTCCATGACTTGATGTGCCTGTTCTGGTGCGGAGATGCCAAAACCAACGCCGATGGGTTTATCGGTGACGCTTCGCAACTCGGTAATTAAATGCTCTACGCGGTTTTGGATTTGAGCGCGGATACCTGTAACGCCTGTAACACTAACTAGATAGATAAAACCCTGAGATTGACGAGCGATCGCAACAATTCTATCTTGAGAACTGGTAGGAGCTACGAGTAAAATTACCTCAATTCCAAAAGAGGCAGCAGTTTGGATTAATTCTTCTGCTTCTTCTAAGGGTAAGTCTGGTACTACCAACCCTTGCACCCCAGCAACGGCAATTTGCGCCAAAAACGACTTAATACCCCGGTGCAAAATGGGATTGTAGTAAGTAAATAAAATTATCGGCGCTTTTAGGCTAGGAATGACTACGTGTAACATCTCTAGCACTTGCTCTAATTTCGTGCCTTTTTGTAAAGCGCGGGTTGCTGCTGCTTGAATCACAGGCCCATCTGCGAGAGGATCGGAGTAGGGTATGCCTAACTCGATAAAGTCAGCACCGTTGCGATCTAAGATGCGTAAAGCTTCGGCAGTAGTTTCTAAGTTAGGATCGCCTGCTGTGATAAAAGGGATTAAAGCACACTGTTGGCGATCGCGTAAAGTTTGAAAGGAATCGGAGATAGAAGTCATGCTGAAAAATAGTTAATGATTGTTTAATAGTTTTAGAATAATTTACACTTCTTGTGGGGTGGGCATCTTGCCCGCCATACAAACTGGGCGCTCATGTTGCCCACTCCACAATCAATAATTGAATATTTTTTTATTTGGAAGTCCCTTAGTAATTAGGTAACAGATTTAAGAAAAGCTCAAAATATCACGTACAGCTTGTTCTACATCGCTTTGTTTAACTAAAGACTCTCCAATCAAAACCGCACGCGCACCAGCCTCAGCGACAAGAGATAAATTAGCAGGTGTATACAGTCCAGATTCGCTGACGACGGTGATATCTAAGCTTTGTAATTGTTGTTGACGCTCTGCTAAAAGTTGCTGTGTTGTTCCTAAATCAAGGGTAAAATCTGCTAAATTGCGATTGTTGATTCCTACTAAACTTAGATTATCAAGCTTTAGCACTCGATCTAGTTCAGCCAAGGTATGGACTTCTACTAGCGCAGTCATGCCCAAATCGTGAATTACTTGCAAAAAATCTTGGAGTTCTCGATCTGATAAAATAGCTGCAATCAACAATACTGCATCTGCACCTGCTGTCCGTGCTAAATAAATTTGATAGCGGTCAATGATGAACTCCTTGCACAGTAAAGGTAATGCAACTTGTTGACGCACCTTTCGCAGATTATCAAAACTGCCCTGAAAAAACTTACAATCGGTGAGGACTGATAAACAAGCTGCACCACCTCGTTCATAAGCTTGAGCAATAGCAACTGGGTCAAAATCTGCGCGGATAATCCCACGGCTAGGTGATGCCTTTTTTACTTCAGCAATTAAGCTAGGTTGGTTGGGGTTTTCTTGCAAAGCAGTCAAGAAATTTCGCACAGTCGGGGCTGCATTTAACTGTTGTCGCAATGAGCCTAAAGGCAATTCTTGCTGCATTTGTGCAACTTCTTGCCTTTTATGCGACACAATTTCTTCAAGAATATGGCGGGAAGGAGCAACTTGGTTAGTCATAAAATGCTAGGGGGAGTGGGGAGGTTAGAAGTTAGAAGTTAGAAGTTAGGAGTTAAGAGTTAGAAGTTATATTTCAATACGGTTCAGTTAAGCATTGTTTTCCTCTCTCTGTTCCCTCTGTGCCTCTGCGGTTCGTTAAAAAAAATTGACTTTGATAAAGAGTTTTAGCCTTAACTGAACCGTATTGAGTTATATATGAGTTTTTGAGTTAAGAAGTTTCAGTTCTCCAAATTCCATATTCTCAACTCCTAACTCCTAACTAATGATTGCGTATATGCACGCACCACATTTTTAATTATTTCCAAACCGACTTTTCCACTTAAAGTCATGATTGATTCTGGATGAAACTGAACGGCGGCGATGGGAAGTGTTTGATGTTCAATGCCCATAATTACGTCGTCATCAGAAATCGCTGTTACTTTGAGTTCTTTTGGCAAACTTTGCGGTAGGGCAAACAATGAGTGATATCTACCGACTGCAAAGGATTCCGGTAAGTTTTTGAAGGTGACAGAATTGGAATCAGTGACGAAAATCCGTGAAGATTTACCATGTTGAGGATAGTTGAGAACTCCCAACTCGCCATCAAAAGCTTCAACGATGCCTTGCAATCCCAGACAAACTCCGAAAATCGGAATTTGGCGATGCAGAAGGGCGCCAACAGTCTGTGAAACCCCAAAATCACTGGGTCTACCAGGGCCAGGAGATAATACAACTAAGTCAGGGCGTTCTGTATCGAATAGCGATTCTGAGAAACCATGACGCAGTGTAGTAACGCTTGCACCAGTTTGGCGAATGTAATTGGCTAGGGTATGAACAAATGAGTCTTCGTAGTCTATTAATAAGATACGTTTGCTAGCTGCCGCACTTGGGAGGAGTTTCGTTAATTTTAGAGAACTGGACTCATCAATTTTCTGACTCGTTTGCTTTACACGGCGAATCGTTTCAAATAAAGCAGCAGCTTTAGTAATTGTTTCTTGTTCTTCTAACTGTGGTATGGAATCATAAAGGACAGTAGCCCCGACTCGCACTTCAGCGATGCAATCTTTTAATCGAATTGTCCGCAGAATTAAGCCAGTATTTAAATTCCCATTGAAATTTAAATAGCCGACTGCTCCACCATACCAACGTCGGGCGCTCTTTTCGTGCTGTTCAATAAAATTTATTGCCGCTCTTTTGGGTGCGCTAGTGACTGTAACTGCCCATGTATGCGAAAGAAAGGCATCCAAAGCATCGAATTGCGATCGCAGTGTCCCTTCAACATGATCTACTGTATGTATCAGATGGCTGTATAATTCAATTTGGCGACGACCAATCACTTGTACTGAACCAGGTTCGCAGATTCGGGATTTGTCATTGCGATCGACATCAGTACACATGGTCAACTCAGCTTCATCTTTGTGAGAGTTGAGTAACTGACGAATTTGCACCGCATCGTCAAGAGCATCTTGTCCCCGGCTAATAGTGCCACTAATGGGACAAGTTTCTACCCGCCTACCTTCAACCCGCACAAACATTTCTGGAGATGCACCAATCAGATATTCGCCACCTAAATTAAAAATAAACCCATAAGGACTAGGATTTATATCTTTTAAAGTTTCAAATAATTTGCTGGGTTCGTCTTCATAGCCTTCAAAAAAGTTTTGACTAGGAACAACTTCAAATAAATCGCCTCTGCGGAAATAATCGAGTGCAACCTCAACTTTTTTGGCATATTCGCCTACTTTATGGTCAGCCGTTTGATTCGGTAAAAGATGTTTGCCACGATAATCTACAGACTCACCTGTTCTAGGAAGATTCTTTGTATTGCCGCGCGCTGTTTTAAAATCATATTGTAGACGAAATGCACGTTGCTGATAATAGTCAACAACAATCAATTCATCTGGCAGATAAAGCACCAAATCGCGCTGATCTGTAGGACGTTTTAGATGTTGGGTAATTGGTTCAAACTGAAAAACTAAGTCATAACCAAACGCCCCATACAAGCCTAAATGCTCGTCTTCTTGACTAGAGAAAGTATATAGAATTTCCCTAACAACTGTAAATGAGGAAGGCTGTTTACTACGTTCTTCTTCAGTAAATAATTTTTCTGAAGGTTTAATAAAGCCTAGAACAATGTTATTTTCTTGGGTGACATTCTCAAGTTGTTCTGACAGAGATAGTCTCTCTAAAAGGAATGGCAAAAGTACTTGACCGCGTTCATTCAACGCTATCAAAGTGAAAGCATTACCCTGTGTAGTCAACTCCAACGGTGGATTGACAAATCCGATTGCCCATCTTTTATATCTGCCAGGATATTCATAGCTACTCCTTAGCAACCCTCCGCGCTGAGAATTTAAATGGAACAGAATATCATCGAGAGCAGTGTCCATCTTAACTTCAGTAATGGAGCGAGAAACACTTACACCGCCAAGGGTTTTGTAAGAACGTGAATCAAAAACCATGATTAATTTCTCTAGAATATTTGTTAATCAACCATTAATCATTATTAGTAATTATTTTCAAACCTAGAACAGACTTAGATAACTTTCTATCAATCTAAGCCAACATACAATACTTGTCGGTTAAGGGGAAAGGGGAAAGAAAAAACCTTTAACCTTTACCCTTTAACCTTTACCCTTTTCCCCAAACCCAATTCCGAGTTAAAAATCCTTAACCGAGCAGTATTGAGCCAACATATTATTTTTAAAAGATGTAATCAAAAACCTTTCGTCTCTCATTTAATAATACTAGATATCAAGCAGATAAGACATTGAATAATTTTTCGATTTAGTGTCAATTTATTCGCTTTTTATACTGCTTTTCTACTATATTCACTAACAACCCAATTTAAAAATCTCCGCCTCCCCCAAAAGTAGTAAATAACCTCATAAAACCTCAGCGTTCCTTCGCGCTTCCCTCAGCGTTCCTCTGCGTTTAAAATTCCCCCCTCACTTCCCCCAACAGCGATATTGCTTGCCCATACAAAAACAAATCCACCTCATGAACCTCAATTCTTTTTCCAATCCCTTTCAACAGCGTCAAAGTCAACTCCCCCCCNAAATGTTCGCGGAATTCAGTCAAACCCCGAAACAAACAATCAGGATCTTCCAATTGTGATAACTTCTGAGCTAGTTCAGGCACATACAACGTAAAACCCAACGCCGATAAAGTATTTAATATCCGTTGCCACTCCGAACAATCCAGCAATCCTGCTAAATAAGAATAAGTACTATCCAAAGCAATACCGATCGCAACAGCTTCGCCATGACGCAAGCGATAATTTGTCAGATGCTCCAGCTTATGAGCCGCCCAATGTCCAAAATCCAAGGGACGAGACGAACCCATCTCAAAAGGATCGCCGCCATTGGCAATATGTTCTAAATGCAACTCGGCGCAACGATAGATAACCTGTTGCATACTATCCATATCTCGCCGCCTCAAAGCTGCGGTGTGAGAGTGGATAAAATCAAAAAAGCTAGCATCCTTAATTAGCGCAACTTTGACTGCTTCTGCAATTCCAGAACGCCAATCGCGATCGTCTAGAGTTGTCAAGAACGCAGAATCATTTATAACTGCATAAGGTGGCGCAAATGTCCCCAAAAAGTTCTTTTTACCAAAGGCATTGATGCCGTTTTTGACGCCAACCCCAGAATCATTTTGCGCCAACACCGTCGTTGGCACTCGAATGAGACGAATACCCCGGTGAGCAGTTGCGGCTGCATATCCTACCAAATCCAACATCGCCCCACCCCCGATCGCTAACACATAAGAATGGCGACATAATCCGGCAGCTTCAATCTGTTGCTGGATTTGCTCTAATAAAGTGCGATCGTTTTTAGCAGCTTCTCCTCCAGAAATTATCATTGGTTCAGCTGCGATCGCTAGTACCTCTGCATAAAACTTGGTATACGCGACTAATTGCTTCACCAATTCCGGTTGATACTTTAATATTCCTGCATCTATGACTGCAACTAATTTCTTTGGCTTTGTCTCTTCATCCGCACCAACCACTTGGGCTAATGTAGGATTTTTCAACTCAAATAAATTTTGGGTGAAGTAAACTTCGTAGTTAAAAGTAACCGAAACACGCTGATGAATTAATCTACTTTTTTGCTTGATGTCAACTATCATATTTTTGCAGGTATATCTAAAAGTGCAGCACGATTCAAAGTTTCTAGGAACACCTCTACCGAGTGAGAACCATTTACCTTAACTTTGTCATTGATGACGAAGAATGGCACGCTGTTGATGCCATTTAACCGAGCAAATGTTGATTCAGCAATAACTGTATCACTCACTGCGCGATCGTTTAATTGCAACTTTAATTCGCTAGCATTCATCTGATACGCTGTACCGATGGCAACAAGAACGTCAAGATTTCCAATGTTAAAACCGTCTTCAAAATAAGCTTGATAAATAGCTTCGACAACATCGTTTTTTATGTTTGTGGGTGCAAGTGCAATTAATTGATGAGAAAGCTTAGTATTGACAGCTAAACGGATTTTTTCAAAATCTAGCTTAACTCCAGCCGCCTCACCTGCGCGTTGCGTACTATCAAATAGCTGTTGTATTTCTTCCGCTTTCATCCCTTTTCTATTTTGCATAAAACTGCGAAATTCGTATCCCTCCGCAGGAACAGTATTGTCTAAAAGAAAAGGATGCCAGCGGATATGTAGTTCTTGTTCTTGCTGTTGTGCCAGTGCATCAAACAGATGTTTTTTCCCAATTCTGCACCAAGGACAAACGGTATCGTGAAAGATGTCTATCAGCATATTTATATTGATTTAAATGCTAATATTTGTGTGCATTTTTGGTTGGAAATCACGTTGGATAGCCATTGTATTTAAAGGCTGCATAAAACTGTTGATTTTCTCTTCAAAAAAGCTTTGAGCCTTTTCAAACTCCTGAATTAATGCGTCTCTATCTTTCATCGCTACTAGTTTTGCCAAACGACTGTAAGTATCAGCTAAAAAGCTAATTGCATCACATCTTTCTTCTGTAGCTAGCATAATATCCACACATAAGTGAGGGCTTTGGGAAAACAAACGTTTAACAATGTCAATTTCTTGACGATAGTTAGAAGTTGACATGGTTAAAGTCTGTTGTATATCGATTTTTGCTTGTGCTAAGAAAACACCAAGACTAAATCTACAGAAATGTTGCGTTGCTTGAACGATCACCATCATGCGATCGTGTTCTTCAGGCGTACAAACAATTAACTCTCCACCTTGACTTTTAATCAAGTCTAAAAACCATTGAAAGGAATCATCGTTTCGACCTGGGCAGACCACTACTTTTTGTCCAAAAAACGATTTTACATCTGGCCCAAACATTGGGTGTAAACCCATGACTGGGCCAGAATGGTGTTCGAGCATTGCTTGAGTTGGCTGTGTTTTAATACTCGTAATATCACACAAAGCGGTAGTTGGCGCAAGGTATTTCGCTACACGCTTGATAACATCAACTGTATGTTCAATAGGAACGCTGACTAAAACTAATTCTGCCTGACTTAATAGTTGATCTGCATATTCCCAATCATCAGATTCGAGGACGCTAACATTATTACCTACTAGCGAAAGTTGCTCTTTAAATAATTTTCCCATCCTGCCGCATCCACCGATGATGGTAATTTGTCGGGGAGTGACATGATTTGTTGCATATTTAGGAATCAGAGTAGTATGACAACTATTTAGCACACTTGCCCAAACAGACTCAGGAATACCAGCTTCAGCAAGTAGGGTAGCGACATCAGCCAGTTGCTCATCTAAAGAAGGTTGTTCTGATGCTGCTAATAATGATATGCGATCGCTCAATAAAGCGATCAACCTCTGGTCAGTTTTTTTCAGCCGATCTGAATAAGAGGATTTCAAAGACATTTTTCTTCCAATTTTCAAATATCAACAAGTTATTCTTGACAACTCAATTTAGGCAAAATATCCCAAGTTATTTGTCCTGAAGGTTTGTAGTAAGTACTTCAGTGCTTAAAAAATAAAGACTAAAGTCCTTACTACGAACTTGCTTACCTGACTACTAGCACTGTTTTTGCAATTCTTTCTGTAGTTGTCCGCGTTTCCGCAATGTGACGGTAACAGCCCCAAATCCAAGCAATGCTAAACCCAATGCTGAACTAGATTCCGGTACTTGCCTTCTGCCCTCTACGTTTAACACCTGAACGCGACCTTGAAAGAAATCGCCCACATAAAGCTTGCCATCTTTGAGGCTTGTACCACCAGTCCAGTTAAATCTGCCTGGTGTGAGGTCGAGTGGATTACCAAAAGGAGGACCAGTTAATGCTGGAGGCGGGACTAAGTTGCCTGATGCATCTAGGGCTGGTTGGCCGTAGGAAGTCAAGAAGTTACCGTTTTTATCAAATACCTGAACGCGGCTGTTGATAGAATCAGCTACATAAACGTTCTCTTGGTCGTCCACTTCGATGCCAATTGGCTGAAGAAGCTGTCCAGGTTCGCTACCTGCTGAACCAAATGCCAACAGAGGATTACCATTTGGATCGAGTACTTGAACGCGGTTGTTATACTGGTCAGCTACAAAGATATTTCCACTAACTGGGGAAATTCTTACACCTGCTACACCTTGGAATTGCCCAGGTGCAGAGCCATTGGCGCCACCAATCACACCAATTTGCTGTCCCTCTGATGTGAATTTAAGAATCCTTTCGCCGTTAAAATCACCTACGTAAACGTTGCCAGTTTTGTCAAAAGTTACACCAGATGGCCCAAAGAAAAACCTACCTGGTACGAGAGGGGTAAATTCTCCATTTGCAAAGGATCTAATAAAGTTACCCTGAGAATCGAATTGATTGATGCGGTTGTTGTAAACATCACCTGCATACAAATCCCCTGTTACGGGATTAAAGTCTACAGTTGTTGGCTCGTCGAACTGTCCGGGTCCTGTGCCGCCGGAGCCAATTGCTCCAATATACTGACCGCTTGGACTAAATTTTTCAATTTTGTTACCGAGGTTGTAGTTAGGAGTACCATCGGCCGGGTTAATACCGCGTCCGTTAGCTATGAGGGTATTCCCTTGGCTATCCACCGCTATACCTTGGGGAACAAACAGTTCTCCAGGGCCGAAACCAGGACTACCGATACTTCTGTCGTAAGTTAATGTTACAGCATTGGCTGGGGCTGCTGTTGCCAACACCATGAATCCAGTACCGAGAATTCCGATTGAGAAATTTTTGACTAATCCCATGAGTTTGAAGTCCTGGTTGTATGAGTGTATACTCGTTCCTAGACTAATTTCGTTCCCCGTCCCAGTTTGGGAACCCTAATATTCGGGCTGCTGCCTCTTGTTTGAAATGCAACTTTCTATGTAAGGCAGCAGCCTATTTTCTAACCATTACCTGACACCAGGTAATGAGGAATTAGACTATCTCTGCTTTGGGTAGCAATTCACCCAGCGGCGTTGCATAATGGCGGTATGAATTGAGGTAAAACTGGATGGAATGTCCGCGTTGTGGGTCGTCTCATATCCGTAAGAACGGAAATAAAAGAGGTAAACAGAATCACATTTGCTGTAATTGCGATCGCCAATTTATTGATCGGTACGAACCACCTCAAGGATACAGTGATGAAGTGAAACGGGAATGCCTGAAAATGTACGTTAATGGTATGGGATTTCGTGGCATTGAACGGGTCAAAGGTGTGCATCACACGACATTGATTACTTGGGTAAAACTTGTAGGAGAACTGCTACCTGATGTTTATGATCCAGAGACAATTCCAGAAGTTGGCGAACTCGATGAACTAGAAACGTTCGTCGGCTCAAAAAAAACAAAGTTTGGCTTTGGACAGCAGTGAACCACTTCACACAAGGTATTTTAGCGTGGGTTTTGGGCGACCATAGCGCCGAAACTTTTCGACCGTTATGGGATATTGTAGGTACTTGGCAATGCTATTTCTATGTCACGGATGGATGGTTGGTCTATCCAGGCTTTATTCCAGAGGGCGACCAGATTGTGAGCAAGACTTACATGACACGAGTTGAGGGGGAAAACACCCGGTTGCGCCACTATCTCGCTCGATTGCATCGAAAAACGCTATGTTATTCCAAATCAGCACAAATGCTGAAATACTCGATTCGATTGCTACTTCACTATCTCAAGTTTTGGGATGTTCCAGTTTCAGTATGATTCATACCGCCATTATGCAACGCCCACCCAGCTTGTCTTGGCGTTTGCGCTTGGCGATCGCACCAGTTGCGCCTACACTAGCAAGTGCTAATAAGCTAAGTATTGAAGTAGGTTCAGGGACTTTTTCGGCAACGATACCATCTACCCGAACAACCGATCCTAGTTCTGGGCCAACTCCGCGTTTGGTGATGTATATTTGCCCGTCAGGGCCAATATCGATTCCAGCAGACGATTCCAGCCCTTCACCAGCAGCAACCAAGGTTGTACGAGTTAGATCGGGAGCAACTTTAATCAGAGAACCGGGAAGGAACCGCAAGTCACCCTTCAACTGAGACTCATCACCGAACTGCAACACTAGCAAGTTGCCTTGATCATCAAAGGTTAAGTCAGTGATTTGCGTAAACCCATCTAGGAAAACCTCTGGGTTGCCATCGTCGCCGATGCGGAAGATCCGCGATTCATTTTCTGGATATGGAAAACCTGAGTATTCGGCAACGTATAAGGCTCCATCGGGGCCAATCGTGCCACCTGTAGGTACTGCTTGAATTGCGATGTTTCCTCCTGGAAGTATTTCTACTAAACCTGGAGGTAGTTCTTGTCCTGGTGGAAGGGGTGGCAATGTTGAAGCACTAAGGACTTTCTTGGGAATTGCAATTGCCTCAGACTCACTTCCGTCAAGTTTGATTTTGTAAGCGGTGTTTCCACCACCGTCAACTACATAAGCAGTATCACCATTAACGGTCAAATCAAAGGGATTGGTAACTACATCCCCACCGTCTGGGTTATTAGTGATTTCATACTTGCCGAAGTCGAAAATACTTTCCAGCTTTCCGGTATTCAAGTCAGCTTTGAAAAGTTGTGCTAAAAGCGGAGTATTCAGTACTTTATCGGGTGTGGATGGCGGGAAAGTAGCAAGTTGCTGTGGTGGGATAGTGAATTGAGAACCAAGGTTAAGTGATTCTAGATCACGATTTCCTGGATAACCAGCAAACCCAGTTAGAAGATAAGCATTCCCCAGAGAGTCGAATTGTATATCTTGAATACCAGCGCCTTGGTTGCCACTGGGTTGCTCTGCTATAGATTCAAAGTTATTGAATAGACGCTGTTTGGTGCCATCTGATGCAACTTTGACCAGCGAACCACTATTACCAGCACAGATCGGCTGAAACAAGGTACTTGGAGATGGTTGGCAATTTCCGTTTCCTCCGATACCTGGCTCTGCTACGTAAAGACTGCCGTCTAGGCCAAAGCTAACACCCCGTGCATTACTGATTCCATCGACAATTGTCGTTAGTGTTGCAGCTTGTACAGATGGTGTTCCGCAAATAGCAGCAAAACAAAATGTCAGAGATGTAAGAGCAAATGATTTGAGTTTCATACCTTTCAAGGGAGATTAAGAGTTACTAATTTTGGGAAAGTTTTATGGTTTTAAAGAGAAGGAATTCTAAGTCCCTGAAGAATGCAGGGTAAATGTCCTTGAGAGGCACTGATATTGGTTTGAAACTTTTTACTTGAGCGCCACAACTCTATCTGTGAGAGGTTTAGAGTTTCTTTTCTTGTGCAACCAAGCAACGCCAAAAGCACCGATCGCTAATACGCCGAAAGCAGAACTCGGTTCAGGGACAGATTTGATATTTTCAATTCTGAGAACTTGTCCAAGTCCAGGGCGATCGCCTCGGTTGGTGACGTATACTGCACCATCAGCACCAATAGTCAAGGCGCTAGGCGACTCTAATCCATTGCCACTCAGCAGAGTTGTGCGTGTGCCATTGGGAGCTATTTTGATGACAGAACCATCAAAATTACCCTTCCAAGCTGACTGATTGGCGTACTGCAAAGCATATAAATTGCCTTCAGTATCAAATTCCAAGTCGGTGAGTTGGGTAAAACCATCGGCGAAGACTGATGATTTACCATCAGCAGCGACTCGATAGATTTTTGCCCCACCTTCAGGGAAGGGGAAACCAGTAAACTGGCTGACATAATAAGCACCATCGGGGCCTTTTGCCACCCCTGAAGGTACTGGTTGAGTTGCAAACTGCGATGGGCGAAGCCCCGCCTTCGGCGTTCGCACCACTTCACCTTGAGATGGCACTTGGGCTGGTTCATTAGATGGTGTACCGGAGGGTGGAAAAACTGGATTAGTTAATATGTCTTGGGGAAACGCAACTATGGCCTGCAAATTACTGCTATCAGTATTCACACTGAGTAAGTCGTTTGCACCTGCATCAACTGCAACTAACTTATTGCCATCTATGACAAAACCCAAAGGATTGCTACCGACATCACCACCATCGGGATTATTGGCGAGTTCATAGTTACCTATATCAGCAACACTCGTCCAGGAATTGGTATTAAAATCGGGAGCAATGATTTTACCGAGGTCAGTGTAACCTAAATTGCGATCGCGAAAGGTCGGATTCGCTCCATATCCAATCAGAACATAAGGTTTACCTGTAGCATCAAATTTAATATCACGAGGACCACTAGCTCCAGTCCCATCTGGTAATGCTATGGAAGGAAGTCCTGTAAGTATGCGTTCGGTTTTACCATTCTCAATTTTGGTAACTGCCCCACTTGTGCCATAGCATAAAGAGTCACCTTGACCGCTTGCTGGTGGAACACAACCGCCACTTCCCCCGATTCCCGCCTCTGTAACATAGAGATTACCATCAGGACTAAAGCTTAGTCCTCCGGCATTATATAGACCGTCGGCGATTACTGAAAAGGATGCAGCTGAGGCAGCTTTCATTCCTGAAAAAGCGGCAACACAAAAAGTGAGGAAAGTAATAGTAAGTGGCTTCAGTTTCATGTGTTGCAATAAGGCTAATCGTGGGGAGTTGAGAGGTGAATTTTAAACGCAGAGGGACGCAGAGGGAAGCGCAGAGTAGCGCTGAGGTTTTAATTAGTTAGTAGTGATTCTTGAATTTTTGGTAGATAGCTCATTCCTCGGTCAAATGATTTGAGGTTGCCAGCTTTGGCTTCGAGTAAACGTTTGATGTTCATGCTCTCAGCACCATAGTCTTCAATCTGAAGTTTGCCGTGGGTGACAGTTCCATCTGTTTTCCAGAATGTAATTCGATGTAGGATAAAACCAGAGGCTTCTGGGTCAGCGAAAGAGTATGCAGTTGGAATAAGTAAAGCTACAGAACGCTGATAATATTCGTAATCTGGATAAAAATGTTCTTGTTCAAGTAAGTAGTATTTACTCAAAGAATGAACTCGCACAGAAACTTTTACTTTTTGGTCATATTCATCTTTGAATTCACCTGATTCAGCAGTGATCTCACCATTGGGTCGCAGTAAATGCGCCCACTCATCTACATTTTTTAAGTCTTTTAAGTATTCAATGCCGATCTCAATTGGGGCATCAACATAAATAGTGTCTGTATCGATAAAGTGGCTTCCTTTGGCTGCTGAGGTTAGACCAGCTTTGCGTTCCAAATTACCTTTGAGAGAACGACATTCAGAAGTGTGTACTGTATGAATTCCCTGCATAATCATCTGAGTCTGCCGTTTGGGATCGACAAAGCTCAACCAGTGAAAATACACACCTTTTTCATCTGTTCCAGGCTCGATATAATCTGTAGGAAATAGCAAGACAGGATAAACCTGAAAATATTTCTGATACTCTAATCCACAGTGCCACTCAATGCCGTAGAAAAGCGGATTTTCTAGTTTTTTAACATGATAGTAAAGATTTTTGTGATAACCAGACGCAGTTCCGAGCCAGGTATCTTCGTCAATTTGCTCTTTCATCCGGCTATAAAGCGTCCATTCATCTAAGTTCTTCAAGCTGCAAAGATACTCAAAAGCGCTCTCTGGTGAAGTTGCAATATAAGCTGATGTCGCAAAGGTATTTTTTTCCATTTCTCACCCCTGAAGATAATAATAATTAGGCTGCGATCGCTGTACTCTGATTTTGCTTACCGTTCTTGATCCGGTCTTCTGCTAATCGTCTAGCAGCATCGTTAGTAGTAACTCCTTGCTCTTTCGCAATTTCAAAAATTGCTAATAGCGTGTCATAAATGTTATGCACTTGCTTGAAAGCTTTTTCTTCGTCATAACCAATCATTTCGTTGTAAACATTGATTAGTCCTCCAGCATTAATTACATAATCAGGGCTGTAAAGAATTCCTTTTTTAGCAAGCATTTGACTATGTAGTTGCTCATTTTCTAATTGATTATTAGCTGCACCAGCAATAATCGAAGCTTGCAGGAAAGGAATTGTATGACTATTCAGAATTCCTCCTAAAGCACAAGGAGCAAATATATCTACATCCAGTGAGTAAATTTCGGTTGGTTCTACAACGGTTGCGCCAAAAAGCTGTTTCACTTCTTCCGCTTTTACTGGATCTACATCACTCACAAAAAGCTGGACATCATGCTCATGTAAGTGACGACAGAGATTTTTACCAACATTTCCTAAGCCTTGAACTGCAACCTTCATGCCATCAAGTCTTTTACTCTGCCAATGAGATTCTACAGCGGCTTTAATTCCGAGAAAAACTCCTAGTGATGTTATGGGAGCAGGCCCGCCAGATTTTTCTGATACCCCAACAACATATTTAGTTTCTTGACTAATTGTCCGCACATCATCAGGAGTAATATTGACATCTTGTCCAGTAATAAAACGCCCATTCAAGCTATCAACAAAACGTCCATAAGCTCTCAATAGATCGTCTGTTTTATTTTCAGGATTAGCGATAATGACTGCTTTTCCACCACCAGCCGGAATATTGGCACAGGCTGCTTTATATGTCATTCCACGGCTTAGACGAAGTGCATCTTTTAAAGCAGCTTCTTCGTTGACATAAGGTAAGATTCTTGTAGCTCCCATCGCGGGGCCCAAGGTTGTGTCATGGATAGCAATAATTGCTTTAATTTCGGGATTTTTACCATGACAGAAAAGAACTTGTTCGTGACCCATTTCTCTAACAGTTTCAAATAGTAGCATCTTGACCTCTCGATATTGTTTGGGATTGGTTAGAGAAAGTAATTAACATTACAAAATGTAAATGGATAGACACAAAAGTCCTCTGGAAGATTAGGATTGGATGAAGTAAGAAAGATTTTTGTGTTCAAATAAACATTTAAAATTCCAGTTTGGTGAGTGTAGTTATTAGCTGGAATAAGAGAATAAGGAAACGAACCGCAAAGGGCGCAGAGAACGCAAAGTTAAGAAAGCTTTAAAGGGTTTTTGCATCAGTGTTGTGAATTTTTGAAAGATTGGGATGCTCCCGTGTTTTACTCTCTTCCTTCGCGTCCTTTGTGTCCTTCTCTAACGAGACGCTGCGCGAATGCGGTTCGTTAAAAAAAATCTTTGAGCCGGAAGAGAGTAATATCTACAACAATCGAATAAGATTGCCAGCTTTTAAAATCAAACCATTGGAAAAGAAACTTGTTTGGCTGCATTTTTCGCGGCACTTGATTTAACTCCTTGTGCTGCCAAACTCTTATTACGTCCACCAGAAGGTGCTGGGCGATCGGCATCAATCACTACATCGATTAAAAAGGGAACAGTTGATGCGATCGCTTGTTCTAATGCGGCTTCAATATCTGACTCTCTGACTACGACGATCGCTTCCGCTCCCATCCCACGAGCAATCATGGCAAAGTTCGTCGGTGGAAGTGTGGCATCTGCACCCTTTAACCCCAAGATTTTCATCCCTTGATGGCACATGTTGTAACGCGCATCGTTAAGTACAATCCAGATTGCGGGAATTTTGTATTTCACAGCTGTGCTGATTTCGTTATTCATCAGCATTGCTCCATCGCCGACAATACCCACAGCCTTACTATTGTTCGCCAACGCTGCACCCAATACTCCGGTGACGGCGTGACCCATTGCTCCGACTCCGGTGCTGACTCGGTAACGATTGGCTTCGGCAAATTGTAGTAAATGAGTTGACCAAGTAAAGGAGTTACCGCACTCTGCCATTACTATCGCATCGCTACCCTCAACAACGATCTTTTGAATTGCTGCCATCAATACTTCTGGACGTACTGGATAGTCTACGTCTGATGCAGGTTCAATTGCTTTGTGTTCTGGGCGAGGTAACAGCATTGTGGAATCAGGAGCATCTGGCAATTGCTGCAACAACTCTTTCACAAAAGCTTTGATGTCAGACCGAACTCCGAAAGTTTCAACGTGGGGATAGGCTACACCTGGAACTTCCGGGTCAATATCAACATGGATAAAACCTCTTTTTGGAACTAGCGCCGAACTCCAGAAGGAAGTCGGTTCGCCAAGACGGGTTCCTAATACGAGTGTGCGTAGTGGAGGCTGTTCTTCCATATAAGTTAAGACGGAAGCATGGCCGCCTAAACCTGTGACACCCACAAATTGGCGATGATCTTCAGGGAAAATACCTTTACCACGGGGTGAGCAGATAACGGCGGCTCCGGTTCTTTCAGCGAGTTCAAGGATTTCAGCTGCTGCGTCACGCGCACCGAAACCAACCCAGATAGCAAAGGGGCCAGATGATAATAACTCTACCGATTTAGCGATCGCTTCTTTGGAAGCAGTCATTGGAAAGGGAGAAATATCTAGCTGAGGTAAGGCTATATCCTCAACTAAACTTGTCTGCACAGCAGTAGGAATGCTCAAATGGGCGACAAATCCGCCTGGTTGCGCCATAGCTAAAGCCAATTTACGAAAAATCTGCGGTAGTTGAGCCGCAGATTCAATCGTGATTGCATAATTGAATAACGCTCCTGGGGTAAAAATTCCCCCACTTGGCAATGTATAAGTACTGGTTTCTTGAATTGCCCAACGTCCACGCTGCGGTGCTGAGGTGCAAGCTGACAACAAAATTACCTTTGCACCTTCACCACGAGCCGAGAACAATCCGGTCAGAGCGTTGGTGATCCCCGGCCCTGCTGTGGTAAAAACTACAGTGGGGCGATTATTCGCAAAGTAAGCTTCGGTGGCTGCAAATGCGGCTCCGGCTTCATGGCGGAAGTTCAACACCTCTATACTGCTATTGGATAATGCACCCCAAAGGCTGGCCATTGCACCACCAGCGACACCAAAAGCGTAGCCTACTCCCAAATTTTCCAACATTTGAGCGATCGCATCGGCAACTGAGAGCGTTGGAGCAATATTATCGTTTAAAAAAGGCTGAATTCCCCCATTCTTCTCTAATGCATCAAGCTGACGGGAGTCAGACACAGATTCTACATATCTGTTCTCTGGAAGTTCTTTGTATGGCTCAGTGGTGATGAGAGGAGAGTTTGAACCAGTATAATTTTGACTCATTAGTTTCACGTAATTACAGAAAGTTACACAAAGGCTTTTTAGTTTACAATCACAGCGCTAGAAATATTTAATACAAACAACTCTGTTGTTTCTCACAGCTATAATCTAGCTTTGTCAAGAATAGAAATGGCTGATCGCTGCTGATTGATGCTTGTGAGCGCAGTACCAAAAAATTTTTACCGAAAGCATACAACAGTTGAGGCTGTGCTTCTTGTCACCAGAATAAAGGAGATGAAGATTGTCGTGCAATCAAAAATCTTTTGATGGGGGTGTCAAATTTTTCGCTTCTATGGTGGTGATTACAGTATTTAAGTAGATTAGCGGGAAAAAACTAAATGGTGTAAAGATATATAAACTAGCAATTAACCCGAAGTTAAGCGTGTCTCAGAATCTTTACAAAACTTCATATAGCTAGCTTTAATAGCACCGATCTAGTTAATAAACCCCTGATTAGGTTCTTATCCACTACAAGAAAAACCTAATTTACAATGAAAAATCTTTTGGTGTAGGTGTCAATTCTTTCGCTTTAATTGTAATTGTGACATTTGCAACTTAGTCACCTGAAAGATTGATATTCTGCGTAGGCGTAGCCCGCCGTAGGCATCGCACAAACGGTACATTGATAGATTTACAATAGGAAATCTTGTGATGTAGGTGTCAATTCTTTCGCTTTAGAACTTACACAACTTTTTATCCGAATTTAAGTACGAGGCGATTTAGCGGTCTTTATATTGCCAGCAAAAACTTTTTGAGTCAATTACTTGTAACGATAAAGACATCATTTTTCAACTTTTTATAGTTCCTTTGAGGGATGACAAAGTATTAAGTATGTAAATATCTTAAAAAATGTGTTTTGTAATACATAAGTAGGCGGTAATAATTAAATATAAGACCTATGTAGACCTATGTAGGTTGGGTTGAGGTACGAAACCCAACATCAGCATGGGTTATGCTATCGCTAACCCATCCTACGTTTGATTCCACCCACCTACTTAGACAATGGACATATTATATTTAGTATACGAATGCAGTGTTTCTTTAAGATAAAACGAACACAATCCTATACGTAAAAATACAAGCATGATATTAATACAAATGTACTCCTTGCGACGGATGACTAAGCATATTCTTCTATAGTTAAATCCCTGAGAGAGTAAGTTAAGATAAATTAAGAAAATGAGTTGAAGTTTATTTATTTAAGCCAGGTTCAGCACTGCAAATTCATTTATGTTGAAAATCAAACGACTCTACACAAGTAGTTCGCCAAAGTCCTTGGTACGGAAAATGTTAAAGGATAAAAATTTTTATCCTTTAACCTTTCCCCAGTGGAAACCCAGGAATTTTAGGTTGATGAACTCTTGTAGAGACGTAGTATTGCTACGTCTCTACAAGAGTTATTGATAACGCATAATTAATTTGTGGAGATGTCTATGAATTAGTTCTGGTGCAGAACGAGTTTAAATTGAAAATATCTTTTCTACTTATAGATTAAGAGTTTTGAACTCTTATCTAATAAGCTTGATTGGCTAATCTAGATTTGATTTGTCCAGATTTAGTGTTGCCATAAAAAGCTATTTAAGTCAATAAGATTTTTTTAAATATTTAGTTTTTTTAGGAATATTTGGTTCAACAATTTACATTTTATTGGTATGATAAGTTTTATTAAGGTAATTAGTAATGTTTTTAATATACTAACTAATTTTATTTTTTCACAGCCGAACAGTACACCAAAGATTTTAGTAAGTTATGACTATTAACTCATTAATGGGCATGGTGCTGATTGATTACCAGGAGGAAGTATGAATATGAATTCTGGCGAATATACACTAGCTAGATCAAACAATCAATGGGCACTACAACCAGAAATAGAGATGAAGTTTGCTCACTTTCTAATAAATCACGCTGTGGATGCTGCCTTCTGTTTAGGAGCAAATGCGCAGTTTCTTTACGTTAACGATGCCACTTGTCTGATGACTGAGTATTCCCGTGAGGAATTACTTTCTATGCGGCTGCATGATATAGATGTAGATTTTTCGCTGCATAATTGGTCAGATATTAGCTCACAGGGTTCCCTTACCTTTAAATCTCGCTATCGGACAAAAGGAGGTCGGATATTTCTGGTAGAAATATCTATGAACTATGTAAAACACCAAGATATGGAATTTGGCTGTGCCTTTGCTCGTGAAAAAACTGATGAAATAGTAGAATTGAGCGTGCAAAAGTGGACTGATGAATTAAAAGATGCCAAAGACAATTTGCAACAAGAATTTTCTCAACTCAAGTCCAAAGAAGTAGAACTAGAAACATCTCTTTGTTTACTTCGTTCTACTCTTGAGTCTACTGCCATTGGTATTGTTGCAGTTAACTTTGAGGGAGATATTCTAAGCTTGAATCAGAAATTTGTGGATATGTGGCAAATCCCGGAATCCCTAATATTATCTAAAAAATGTCCTCGATGCAAAGCATTTTTTGAGAACCAACTTAAAGATCCACAAGCCTTTAGTCGGCTGATTTGGGAAGTATCTAGCCAATCTGATTTCGAGAGCTACGATATTCTGGAGTTGAAAGATGGAAGAGTTTTTGCACATTACTCTAAACCTCAGTTGCTTGAGGGTAAAATTATTGGGAGAGTGTGGAGTATTTGGGACATTACTGAATCGAAACAGACTGAAGAAGCATTACGTCTGAACGCAACTAGATTTCGGACTTTAGCAGAAACGACAGATGCTAGCACTTTTCTGATTCAAGGTACGCGGCTTTGCTATGTAAATCCGGCAGTAGAACAACTCACTGGCTATACAAAAGAAGAACTACTAACAGGTTTCGATCTTCGCCGACTGATTAAGAGCAAAAAACGCAGGCAAGTACGTAACCCGGATGAAGCTGGTAATTTTGAATACCAGGAGATGAATATTTTAACAAAAAAAGGCACGGAGCGCTGGCTAGCCTGTGCAGTTGCCAAGCTTGATGGAGCCTGGATTTTGGGGAAACCCAGTCGAACTGATTGCAGGTATCGATATTACCGATTACAAATATGCAGAATTAGGTCTTAACCAAGCTTTAGAACAAGCCAAACAACTTAGCGAACTTAGAGCGCGTTTTCTTTCTATGGTTTGCCATCAATTCCGAACTCCATTGAATATTGTTTCATTTTCTAATAGTTTACTTAAAGAAGAAGTAGACAAACGTACACAGAAGAAAATCCAGCCATTACTCGATCACATTCAAAAAGCTACCGAACAACTGAGTCTGATGTTGGATGATATTTTGCTCTTCTCTAAAGCAGAATCAGCAAAATTAAACTTTGAGCCAAAACCGCTTGAATTAGTTCAATTTTGTCAGGATTTAGTTGCACAAATGCAGATGATTGTTAGCCAAAAATCAATCAATTTTGTAAGTCAAGATAGCTCTTTAACAGCCTATATAGATAAAAAATTACTAGAGCCGATTTTGAAGAATTTACTTGATAACGCAATTAAGTATTCTCCCTCAAATCAGGAAATTAGCTTAGAACTATCTTGCCAAAATGAAAAATTAATTTTCCAAGTCAAAGATAGAGGGATCGGGATTTTAGTAGAAGATCAACAGCGAATATTTGAGCCATTTTACCGTGGTAGTAATATCGATCGTATACCTGGTACTGGACTAGGACTATCGATTCTTAAAACCCTTGTAGATTTACATCATGGTCAAGTTTCTGTAGAAAGTGAAGTTGATGCTGGCACTATGTTTACTGTAATTCTGCCATTAATCAAATCAGAGTTTACCTGTTCCGAGTTATGAGTGTTTAAATGAAGATAGTTGTTAATTAAAAACTTAACAATCATAACTCTCGGAACGAGTTAATTAATTTCATTCCTATTTAGATACTCACCAAATAGTCTAGTAATTAGCTTCTGCAAAAATTGATTGTAATAGAAAATTATGTACGAATCGTCAAAGAAAATTCTCGTCATTGAAGATGATAGCGTTACCCGCAATCTTTATTTAAAGGGTCTTGAAGCTAAAGGTTTTGATATGATAGGCGCTCAAAACGGTCGTGTTGGTATTCAACAAGCACAAAAGGATGTACCCGACTTAGTTATTTGCGATATCACGATGCCTGATATGGATGGTTATAGCGTTTTAAATACACTACGCCAAGATCCTCTGACAGCAATTATTCCTTTCATTTTTCTGACTGGCAGTAATACTAAAGCAGATGTTCGCAAAGCTATGGAGTTGGGAGCAGATGATTATCTTACCAAACCCTCGACATTAGATGAATTGCTTAGAGCGATCGCTATTCGCTTGGAAAAGCAAGCGAATCTTCAGTACTGGTGTGCGATGAAATTCGAGAAAGCTCCAAAATCATCAGCATTTACAGATGATACTACAGCGATCGCTTCCGGTGTTGCCGTCGTCTCTGATAAAGAAGTCAAAATTTCTTCTCAGTCAATCTTTCCCTGCATTCCGCAATTAAAAGAAGTTTTCGACTTTATCGAAGCCCATTATCATGAAGGAATTACTTTGTGTGATGTGGCTGTTGCTGTTGGTTACTCATCAGCTTACTTAACTAACCGAGTAAAGGAGACAAGTGGAGAGACTGTAAACTGCTGGATTGTCAAACGCCGGATGGCAGAAGCTTGTTTTTTACTCCAAAATAATAATGAGACAGTCGAGAAGATAGCGAAAACATTGGGCTATCAGGATGTGTCTCATTTCTCCCGCCAGTTTCGCCAACATCACGGTTTACCTCCCCAAGCTTGGCGCAAAGAGCATCAACTTGTATCGCAAAAACAGGTGAAACTGTGGTGAAAGTAGATTTTATCAGAAAAATGGGTTTAAAACCCCGTGTTTCCAGCACGGCTTTAAAGTAATGAGTAATGAGTGCATGAAAAATGGGTATTTACTTATTACTTATTACTCATTACTCCAGAATCACCGTGCGTACCCTTCTCTACGAGAGGCTGCGCCAACGGCGAACACGGCGGTGAAAATGTCAAACAAATAATTGTGTAAACTCATACATTAAATCCACCCTACCTTTACGTAACATGGCTGGATCTAATCTTTCAGTAGTATTACAAGTCATCAAAATAACTAACCGTTGCTGCATCTGAATACCAGAGTCATCAATTACACTCTGATACAAAGTGCCATCCAGCAAGCTCAAAATGTGTTCGGTTTTGTTATTGTATTGCGCTACCTCCGAAGCACGATTTTGCGCTAGATTATCAGCTTCGTTAATAACGATACAAATACGCTCTATGTAAGTCGGGGGGACAAAATTAGCGATCGCATCATGATCTAAAATAAAAATTACATACCCTAAAGGCACAAGAATTTCTTTTGCTACTGCCTGTGTCCAGACTGTTTTGCCAGTACCCGGTTCTCCATGTACAACAACTGCTAACTGGTTTTGATTTAAAATCGCTTGCTGTACAGAATCAGTAAAGTTTTGGATATCTGCGGGAAATGTCCGAATGTTAAATTGACTATGAACTTTGCCTACCCGACTTTGATATCCACTCAACATTACTGCTAAGTCGTAAGTTGCTTTGTTAATTAGTGGCGCAAGATTTTGCGCCATTAAAGTATATTGTCGTCGCCCGCGATCGTAGGGATCAATTTGCAACCAAACGTCATATTTAGACCAGTAAGCATAAACAGTATTAATAACGTCTAAGCGTTCCCAACTAACGAATTTATCTATAGGAAAGTAAAAATCTCTCTCTGAGAAATACTGGGTAATAATATCAGGATTACCCAATACACCTAAAACTCGCATTACAGTAATTTCTTGCAGTCGATTAAGAACATAATCAATAGGAATATTACTACGACTGACAAATTGGACAATAGGTGTTTCCGTACTCAAAACATCTTTGTAGCGATGATCTGGTGATTGAGGATCTGGTGTGATGTAATTCCAAAACTTTTCAACTTCGTAACGGGTATTATCAGATACCACACTTAATAAATTAGCCCACCAAGCATAATTATTTCGTCCTAAAACATCAGCAACATTACTCGCTAAATTCAAACTTTTTTGACTTAATTCGCGGGAATCACTGTACAACAGTTGCCATAAAAATCCCCAGTCTAACTCTCGATTAAACGGTCGCCAACCGCAAGCAATTAAGCTTTGCCGAGTATTATTTGTAGGAGTGCCTTCGTTGCTTCTAAAATAGTCAAAAACCATATTTATCGGTTATGCAGCGTTAATTAAGTTATTTTGTGTTAAATAGGAAGTTTTGAAAAATTTTTCTCGTAATATCAACTAATTGCATAGAAATGGTAATTGTATTTCCACTGTAGTGGCGAGGAAGTCTTTTTAATTTAACTCATTACTCTTGTAATATACTGTATTACAAAGTGACTACTTGTGTCAACTTTTTTGACAAACCAATTGGTAAGTGAGTGTTTACTTTTAGCGATTGATGTACCTGCACTACTTATCCGTCTGTAGATGAGGACTAACAGCGCATTTCAAGTTGATGAAGTACATAAGCTAGTCTCNAAAGCCAGGTACAAAGCTTGTTTTACTTCTGTTAGCGCAGCGGGGTAGCCCATTCTGAATTCTGACTCCTGAATTCTGCTGTATATCATGCCCGTGGAATTGCCCAGCAGAATTCCCGACATCTCAAAAATCAAATTTTCGCCCATTTTAATNNNTGACACAAAGGCGAAAATTCTGAGGGAATCTCGCTCTTTTCTCTTCTTCAGCGTCCTCAAAGGCTCTGCGGTNNNATTTTCATGCTGATTGTTAAAGTACGGTAGCCCATCGTACAGAGGATCAACTGCGGCAATATTAACCTTAAAACTATATCAACAAGTAAAAACTCCATCGATGCTTGAACACTAAAGATAGCCATCTATGGTATAGAAATGTATAGAATCTTGTAAAGATATAAAATATAGTTGTTAAATGCACACATTTCTCGCTTCTTCCTCAATGCAGCTGTCTGTACCACCAAATCACTTTCAGCCTATGAAGATTGTCGCACTGGGGGACAGCTTAATTTATGGATTCGGCGACCCAGAAAAAGGAGGCTGGATTGAGCAACTACGGCGATGGTGGATGTTGCCGGATAGTGTAGGTCATATTCTTTATAATTTAGGGGTAAGAGGCGATCGCACGCAACAAGTAGCACAAAGGCTAGAAGTTGAATTTCGCCACCGGGGTGAACTGCGAAATCGTGTTCCTGATTTGATTATTTTATCCGTAGGCGTAAATGACTCAGCCCGGTTGGCGCGTCCCGATGGTAAAAGTTACACAGATTTTACATTGTTTGAAAAGGAAATTGCGTCTCTGCTAGATTTAGCACAGCAACTCTGTCCTGTGTTATTCGTGGGCATGGTGCCAGTGGATGAAGCCAAAATGCCATTTTTAGATTGTTTTTACTATAATCATGCCGACCAGTACCGCTACAAAGAAGCAACTCGAATTGCTTGCAGCAAAAGGCAGATTCCCTATTTGGATATTTTTGAGCAATGGATGGAACGCGGTGAAAGTTGGCGACTCAAACGCTTGAGTGAAGATGGACTCCATCCCAATACACTAGGTTATCAAGCTTTGTTAGAAGATGTAATCAATTGGGATGCCATACCTTCTCTACGTTCGCGCAGCGTGTCGCAGACAGACGCCACGCGAACAATGGACTTTGCCAATGCAGCTTACCATTCCAAATTTGATTATCACCTTAAACCATCCTAAATAATATAGATGTGTTGGTGCTTTGGGGATAGCCGATATTCTCGTATTTGCCATCCTCGCAAAAAGCACCACAATCTTCCTAAATTTTTAATGAAGCGAGTCAAAATCTATCTATAAAAACTCTAATTTCCCTATATTATTCATAACTCCTAACTCCTAACTCCTAACTCCTAACTCCTAACTCAGCACTCCTATGACACCAACTTTATTTGGTCGCTGGCAAACTCGATTATTATTACTGGCAACTATCGGCGTACTTGTATCTTTGCCATTTGGCATGGGTTGGATTGGCCCTGGTGCTAATTCGGTTTATTTTTGGATACTTGCTTATGTCGCCATCTTTGGCTTAGGTTGGGATGTACTTTATGACTATCTACAAAAATCCCGTTGGGATAGAGATTGGCCCGCAGCTTATCAACTCTTAGCTGGTATATGGGAATTGGTGTTTGTGTTCTGTGGAGTCAAACTATTTGGCTTCTTGCCAATACCTTTACCGAAAGAAGAATTGTCACCAGGAGCTTTTTTATTGCACTATAGCATCGTGTGGCTAGCAGTTTTTATTAGTTCCCAAAGCTTGATGCGAATTATCTTCCTTCGTTGGCGTTTTCGGGGTGGGGAGTGGTTGTAAAATTTAAAATTCTCAGAAACTAGTTTAATTAAAAATAATAGCAATTTTCAGGTAATTCAACTGTAGGTTAGGGACGCACAAATGTACGTCTTTAGAGTATGTCTGAGAAGTATCAAATATTTATAGATCCCCCCTAACCCCCCTTAAAAAAGGGGGGAATAAGAGTCTTAAAGTCCCCCTTTTTAAGGGGGATTTAGGGGGATCTCCAAGGGTTAGATGTATATAAAAGAACTTTTCAGACATCCTCTTATAGTCGATTGTGCCTCAAATAGATGAAAAAGGTTATAAATCGCAAATTAACAAATCATAAAAAATCATATATGGCGGTTTTAGTTTGGATGCAATATGTTGTATTGACGTACAGTTGTGTGCGTTCTTAAGAATAAGATGACTTTGGAAACAAAGCAACGCATTGCCTGTTGTATCTCATCAAGTTACAAACAGCTATCTTATGTTTACAAAATTGGCATTTGTGCTGATGTAGTAGTCATATATGAGTAAAACAGGACAAACTTTAGAGTCTGGAGAGATTCTTCAATGCAGAGACGTAAATTAAGGAAGTGCAATGTCAAATTTTGATCTGGTTATTCAGCTATTTCTGCAACTCACAGTTATTTTAGCAACTTGTCGCATTGTCACGATTATAGGACGCCGCTATCTTGGTCAAACCGATGTTGTTTGCGAAATGATCGCAGGTGTAATGCTAGGCCCATCACTTCTAGGATTGATTGCACCAGATTTTCAGCAATGGCTATTTCCTAAGCTTCCCATCATTACTGCTGTCGGACTCAAGATACCCAATCCATCGATGTCGATTTTATATGCTATCAGCCAGATTGGGTTGGCAATTTATATGTTTTTGATTGGTTTAGAGTTTAACACCAAACTCTTAAAACATCATATCAAAAGTGCAAGTTTGTTATCTGCGGCTGGAATTATCACTCCCTTTATTTTAGGAGCGATCGCATCTTTTTGGTTTTATCACAATGGCGATTTTTTTCAACCAAAAGTTATGCCTTGGTCAGCTGCTTTGTATCTGGGTGCATCAATGACAATTACGGCTTTTCCGATGTTAGCTCGTATTCTTTACGAACGCGGTCTTGCACAAACTCGCTTCGGTACTTTGGCTTTAGGTGCAGCATCAGTAGATGATGCAGTTGCTTGGTGTTTATTGGCGATTGTGCTGGCTAGCGTGAAAAATTCTTTAAGCATTGCCATATTAGCAATTGGTGGTGGCATTTGCTATGTGCTATTTGCGATTTTTCTCGGTCAACCTCTACTGAAAGCGTTCACACGCATGACAAAACGCGAAGGTGTGAACAGACAAACCCTGACTTTAATGTTGATAATTTTGATGTTTTGTGCATGGTTTACCGATGTTACAGGTATCTATGCAATATTCGGGGCTTTTGTGTTGGGAGCAGTGACACCACGGGGAGAATTCGCTCAACAAATTCGCCAATATACGGAATTTTTAACTACTTCTTTTTTGTTACCGATCTTTTTTGTCTTCTCTGGATTAAACACTCAAATTGGATTGGTAAACACACCTATTTTGTGGGGAGTGACGCTATTAATTATTGCGATCGCAATTCTCGGTAAAGGTGTTGCTTGTATGTTGGCTGCAAAATTAGCGGGGGAAAATTGGCGCGAATCTGCAACTATTGGCGCTCTGATGAATGCTCGTGGTTTGATGGAGTTAATCATCCTCAATATTGGTCTGGAACAAGGTATAATTACCCCAACTTTATTCACTATAATGGTTATTATGGCAGTCATTACTACTCTGATGGCATCACCACTGATTGCCTTTTTATTGCACGGTACAAGCTATGAGAAATCTTCTACTTAAGCAAGTTAAATATAAAATTAATTACCTAGTAATTGGGTAAAATTCTCTGTTTTGACTTTGGCTATAGCAATCCTAAATAAGTTATGAACAAAAAGATCCCCGACTTCTTCAAGAAGTCGGGGATCTGAGCCTCTCGGTTATTTAAGATGTAGCTCCTAAAATCATCAAAATTTATGTTTCACGACTGCAACTGCATCGTAACAATAATTCATATAACAACGAAGCACAAATTACTCTTGGTTGTATTTAACAAGCTTGACATTTTCTAGTCTTTTAAAGAATTATCTTAGGGAAACCAGATAGTTAATTTTGAGGAAACCATGCACATAGTTATTCTCGTTCTGGTTGAGGTGCTGATTGTTATTGGACTTTCACGGGTAGTAGGTCTAGCATTTCGTTCTATTAAGCAACCGCTAGTAATTGGTGAGATTGTCGCCGGAATTATGCTCGGCCCATCTTTATTTGGTTTAGTTGCTCCCCATCTAGCAGTTACCTTGTTTCCACCAGAAACTTTTCCTTTTCTGAATGTTTTGTCTCAGGTGGGACTAATATTTTTCATGTTTCTGATTGGGTTAGAACTAAATCCCAAATACCTCGGCGGCCAATTAGAAGTAGCAATTTTAACTTCTCATGTCAGCATTTTGGTGCCGTTTTCTCTAGGAACATTGCTAGCGGTGATACTTTATCCCCTAGTTTCTAATGCAAGTGTATCATTCACCGCCTTTGCTTTATTTTTAGGGGCGGCGATGTCGATTACTGCCTTTCCTGTGTTGGCGCGAATCATTACTGAAAACAATTTACAAGGAACGCGTTTAGGAACGTTGGCGTTAACTTGTGCAGCAGTGGATGATGTGACAGCTTGGTGTCTCTTGGCAGTTGCGATCGCAGTTGCGCGAACTGGTGACTTTGCTGGTGCTGTACCGACAATTATCGCCAGTATAGTTTACATCGGCTTGATGTTGACCGCAGGTCGTTGGTTCCTGCAACGCCTTGCCAAACACTACCTCCGTGCGGGACGACTCAGCCAATTACTGCTAGCTGGGATTTATATGGCAGTAGTTGCGTCAGCGCTAATCACTGAATTAATTGGGATTCACTTAATTTTTGGAGCATTTTTGCTGGGAGCAGCCATGCCCAAAAATGAAGATTTAGTCCGAGAATTGGCAATAAAAACGGAAGATTTTGTCCTAATATTCTTGCTACCTATATTTTTTGCCTACAGTGGCTTACGAACGCAGATTGGCTTGCTCAACCGTCCCGAATTGTGGCTTTTATGTGGGTTGGTTTTAGCTGTGGCGATCGCAGGTAAGTATGTTGGTACTTATGTAGCAGCGCGTGTCAGTGGCGTTAGTAAACGCGAAGCCTCAGCACTCGGTTGGTTAATGAATACGCGCGGTTTAACCGAACTGATAGTGCTAAACATTGGTTTAGAGTTAGGAGTAATTTCTCCCTTAATATTTACCATGCTGGTAATTATGGCATTGGTAACTACCTTCATGACCTCGCCACTGCTGGAATGGACATATCCGAAGAGACTGATCAGGTTAGATGTGGTGGAACCGGAGTTAGAAGCACAAACGGCTACCAGCGCTACTGATGCCGAAACTTTTATTCGTCCCTACCGAATTTTGGTGCCAGTGGCGAATCCGAGTACCCAAAAAGGCTTGGTACAGTTAGCAGCAAACATTGCCCTCAACTCCCGATATCCCGCCGTTGTTAACCCTCTGAGCCTCATTGAATTTGAAGAAGATTATGCCTTTGAAAGTACGCCAGTTGAAGCAGACCGATTAATTGCCCAGCGCCGCCAGCAGCTAGAAGAATTGATTAATACTCTCGAACCAGTAGAAACACGCTCTCATGTGCATCCCATTATTCGCATATCTAGTAATGTTGCACGGGAAACTGCACAGATTGCCGCACTCAAACAAGTTGATTTAATTCTTGTGGGATGGCATCGCCCAGCTTTTAGTAGCAACCGCTTAGGTGGAAGAGTTGGTCAAATGCTCACTACTGCGCCAGTCGATGTTGCAGTGTTTGTGGATAGGGGAAGTGAGCAATTAGAAAGCTTGTTAGTGCCTTATTCGGCAAATATTCATGATGATTTGGCATTAACACTAGCTCTGAGACTGCTAATTAACCGTGAAACTTCTATATTACAGGTTTTGCAGGTTGTACCCGAAAATCACCTCAAAGATGAATTGAGTTACGAGTTAAATACGATGATGGAGCAATTACCCAGTAGTGTACGCGATCGCATCGAAATCAAAATTGTCCAAGCTCCAGATCCAATCCAAGCTGTAGTCGAAGCCTCAAAAAATGTAGACCTAACAATTGCAGGTACTAGCCGCACTTGGGGTATCGAGCGTCAAACATTAGGAAGATATACAGATCAACTAGCCATTGAATGTTCTTCTTCCCTGCTGATTGCTCGCCGTTACAGTCAAGTCACCGCTCATCTGGCTTCTATGCTTCCTGATGTTAGCAGTCAAGAGCCAACACTGAGGAGTTGAGAATATGAATCATTTCAACTTGAAATCTTTGGCTTTTTACGGAGTAGCAATAACTTCAGTGCTACTGTTGTTTAAAACTGTCAGTGTTTACGGAGAAAACAATCTCAAGGCTCCTTTGCCAGTTAACGGTCGCTATCGTCTAACCCTAGCGGAGAATTTGCCTAACTGTGAAAAATCGGATACTCTGACGTTAAACATTGAGCAGTCAGGTATTTACTTAAATGCCTCTGTATTATCGGCAAACGCTAACGCCGACACTGACGAAAAGCACTCTCTGGCAGGCATCTTCAGAAATCAACAATTAAATTTATCTGGAAAAGTTGGTAAATCAATCTTTTGTAATATTCCTCGCCCCCAAAATGATCCTCTAACCTCAGTCACAATTCAAATGCAACTTGTGGATAAAGGTAACATGACAGGTCAATTAACCGTAAATGGTATTCCACAAACTCTGAAATTTACTGCTGTGCCTCAAAAAGCTAATTGAATTGGGGGATTGGTAGAGACGCGATTCATCGCGTCTACAGGATTGGAAGCGCGAAGTAAACAGCAATGTAAGTGCATTGTATGGGTTTTATGGAGCAAATAAACAGAATGGATCAGGGACTAAAGACTAAGCAATTTCATCAATGGGGCAAGCAGTTATTTAGCATCAGTATATTAAGTTTTTATGCAGCGATCGCCCTCGAAACTTTCACTACTGCTGCTACACCAGGGGCAAAGCTAAATAATTGGCGTTTTTCTCCCAAGACACAGCAACTCGAAATCACTCTCTCAGCAGCCACAACCCCTCGTTATTTCTATTTAGCTCAACCCTCTCGTTTGGTTGTAGATTTACCGAATACTAAGTTGGGCAAAGTTACCACGCAACAAAATTATTCTGGAGCAATCAAAAGCATTCGCATTTCTCAACTCAACGCAAACGATACACGTATTGTCTTAGATTTAGCAGCAGGGGCTGTTTTTAATCCCAAAAAGGTACAACTGCAACCCGTTTCCCGAAAAAATTCCACTCGCTGGGTATTACGTCCGGTTATTTCTGGTAAAACTACAGCCGTAAAGTCAGGAAGTTCCCCTCCTTCAGCCAAAAAACAACCTCAAACGCTCCAAAAGCCGCCTAATAACCTACCGGTAACTACTAACCCACAATCCCCCTTACTCACAGTTCCGCCTCCATCCAATGAACTGCCCTCAACAATTACTACTAACTCAGGGCAGCCTTTTGTGACTGTGCCTCCTTTAACTCCAAATACATCCTCTCAACAACCTGCTTTGAGTCTTCCCCCTCCTTCTTTCCCAAATCAACCCGGCAATTTAAATAACATTCCTCCTTTCGGGATGTCGGAATTTCCAGTTCCAACAATCCCCAATGATCCCGAACCCCAGGTAATCGAGTTTGGTCAACCTCTACCCAAAACTAAATAAAAATTGAGAATTGAGCATGGAGAAGAGGCAGGGAAGCAGAGAGGCAGAGGGGCAGAGGGGCAGAGAGGAAAAATTTACTGCCACTTCTCCCCTGCTCCCCTGCTCTTTCAAGGGCAGGCTTTTAGGCTTTCGATAAATAGTTGAGAATGTTCTCAATTATTGAACGTAGTTTTAAGTTCTCAGACAATGGTTTTGGTTTTAAAATCCCAAAAATTTGTCTAATCAAAAAAAACCTGCCCCAGAAAGGCTCCCCTGCTCCCCTGCTCCTCGAGTCACTGAGCGTAGCCGAAGTGCTGCCCCCCTGCTATGCGCTATGCCCTAATAAATGAATTACCTTTTTCCAACTAACTCCTTCACCTTGTTGATGATGCTAGCTGGATCAATACCTTGATATGGGTACTGTTCCCACAAACCGCCGCAACCTTCTTTATGAGTTCCGAGATGGGCATATTTGGGAGTCAACCCCCGCTCTAGTAGCCAAGAACCAAAACGACTACCTAAGCCTGTCCGACGGTTGAAGGCTTCTACTACAAGCACAAAAGGAGCGTTACCAACTTTGGTAATTATTTCTTCATCAATGGTGTTTAAAGTTGCTTTGTTAATCAAACCAACATCCAACCCTTCTTGCTTCAGACGTTCTACAGCATCTAGAGAACGGTAGAGAGCATCACCAAAACTGATGATGTAGCCTTGCGTCCCTTCTCTTATAACTTCATCTTTACCGGGAACAAATTTGTAACCATTTCCAAAGAAGTCATTACCATTGCTGTCTTTAATATTGGGCACTTTGGAACGGGTTGAGAAAATAAACCGCAGTCCAGGCTCAAAGAATATGGCTTCTACACAAGCTGTCATTTGATTAATATCTGCTGGGAAGTACAACTGTGTTTGGTAGCCATCATCCAAGCCATTGTCGGCAAACATATTGTTCAAACCGAAGTGGCAGGTATTATCTGCCATATCATCTATACCCGCATGGGAAAAGTGACACAGAACATTGGAATAGTTCAGCCGTGCCATTGTAATTTCTGAGATACACATTTCTAAGAAGGCGCTGAAAGTCGCAAAAATACCTTGCTTACCTTTCTCCATCCCGAATCCAGCCGCAGCAGAGAAATTGCTCCGTTCCATGATGCCGGAAGGAATAAATATTTCTGGGTATGTATCGTGAATTTTCTTCAAACCGCAGGAGCCTTCTAAGTCACTATCAATGACCTTGACTTTTTCTTTACGCTCCGCCTCACTCATGCGACTGAGGACACCCACCACGGCTTCACCAAATACATTGCGGTTAGCGCCCCATTTGTCACTGGAACCCAGAAATGTATATGTTTGCTTGGGTTTCTCAATACTTTTAAGGTATTCGACAGCCGCAGTTTGTCCACGAGATTCTAGATATTTAAGTGCTAAATCTACAGAAATGACATCATGACCATGAGTGGAACCTTCTAAACCTTCAATACCAGGACACATCGGGCGTTTATTGATAATAGCGATCGCTCCGGGAGTATTCACGGCTTCACAAATGCGATGGTATAAATCGTCTAAGTCTTCTCCGTCTCCTTGAAGTACTTTTAAACCGTGACCTTCTAAGGTTTTGGCGACAGTGAAACCAGGTAAATATTTAGAAGGATGTCCAGCGATCGTTACATCATTATCATCAATTATCAGCTTGACGTTGAGATGTTGAGCAACCGCCAAGCGAGCAGCTTCAGCATCGTTTCCTTCTTGCTGCGATCCATCAGAACCGAGACAGAAAACAGCCTTGCCTGGATTCGCCATTGCCACACCATTGATGTAAGGCCAAACATAGCTCAGGCGGCCAGAACTAAATTTTACACCAGGAGTTAGCCCTAATTCGGGGTGTCCTGGTAAATGGGAATGTGCTTGGCGATAACGTAAAAGTTGCTCGGCAGGTAAGTCACCATGCAACGTTGCCATTAAATATTGGGTGGCGACTCGATGTCCTGCTTCATCAAAGAAAATCGGCACAAATTGCTCCGATGCCCCTCGAAAAAAGGCATCGAGGATCATTACCTCTGGCACTGTATCATAAGGCCCACCAGTATGGCCACCCACCCCGCTAGCAGCGCCAGTCGCCGTAAAAAAGACGATCGCATCCCGGCAGAGTTGAATATTCGCTTTTAGAGCCTCTCGCTGTTGAGCGGTAAGGCTGGAATTTGCTGGATTAAGCGCTAAAAATTGGTAAGCACCGAGATCGATTGGAAATTGGGTATTAATAATAGTCATGGTTTATTGATTGAATAAAAAACAATTTGAACAAGCAGAAGGCGCGATCGCACTAAAAAAACGTGAGTTCGACAAGTCTTATTTGACCTCTCCCCCAGCCCCTCTCCGACGCGGAGAGGGGAGCAAAAAGCTTAATTTTGCGTTTCTCCTCCCTTTCCGTTTCGGAGAGGGAGGCTGGGAGGGAGAGGTTCATCGAACTCACGTTAAAAAAAATTGTTAAAACCCCCATTGGGCAACAATTATCCAATCTCAAGCCAACCACTCGGAACCATTGTGGAAACGTGTGATTTCATCAAATGCCAAAATCAATAAATTCAATTGTGCATGAATGTGCTTGAATTCAATTGAAGTTACGGATTAACGTACAAAAACTTGCATATCAATAAGTATAAAATCACAAACACGCAATTTCAAGCCCAAAAACGCAATTTCAGGAAAATTAATTATGCTAACTGCTGAACGACGACAATTCATCTTAGAAATTCTGCGTCGTGATAAAAAGGTACTTTCGACAGAACTTAGTGCTGTTCTCAAAGTTTCTGAGGATACGATTCGCCGGGACTTGCGAGAACTGGCAGAAACGGGACTATTGCAACGCGTTCATGGGGGAGCGCTCCTCAAATCTCCAGCCACCGCTAGTTATGCCGATCGCCAAAAGCAAGCGCCAAAAGAAAAGGAAGCGATCGCTCGGACAGCAGCAAAATTAGTTTGTACGGGACAGGTGGTGATTTTAGACGGAGGTACAACAACTCTCCAAGTAAGCCGTCATTTGCCTCTAGATTTGCACGCAACAGTGATCACAAATAGTCCACCAATAGCAGTTGCTTTAGCAGAACATCCCTATATAGAAGTTGTGATGTTAGGTGGACAACTTTATAAAAAAGCCTTGGTGAATGTCGGAAGTGTCACAATTGAGACATTGCGGATGATTCGTGCAGATTTGTGCATGTTGGGAGTTTGCAGTTTACATCCAGAGGTTGGGATTAGTGTACCTAACCTAGACGAAGCCCACGTCAAACGAGCGATGATTGCTGGATCGGCTGAGGTAGTAGGATTAGTGACAGCAGAAAAATTAGACACCGCTGCTCCTTATCTAGTGGAGTCTATTCATGCCCTGACTTACCTAGTAACAGCACCCACGGTATCTAATAATATGCTGAGTGCCTACAAAGCTTTAGGTTTGACCATTATACGTGATGAGTACGAATGATCTGATTTTGAAGATGCGATCGCAGGGGAGCAGGGGAGCAAGGGAGAAGTGGCAGTAAGTTTTTCCCCTCTACCCCTCTGCTCCTCTGCCTCTCATACCCAATACCCAAATCTAAAATCTATCCGTTTCTTGAGGTGTTCCAACTGCTCCCGGTTGAGCGTTGAAGAAGTTTTGAGCAGCTTCATTCTGATATATACATCTAATATCAGGTTTGTCACTATCCAAGTTACCTGTAAAACCAAAAGTGTTCAGGCGATTTTTGCAATCTCTAACCTGATCGGATGTCACCAGTTTACGGTTCTCTAAAAGCGCCCAGTTATTTTGTCGGATCACACATCCAGGACGCATATTCGGCTGGGCAACATAAACATTAAAGGGGTTGAGAGTAACAAACAGTCTAGCGTCCATCACCATCGCACTAGCTCCATACTGCACACAAATTTCAGGGTTTGGTGCTTTGGTGTCAATGAAGTCACGGGAAGCCACATTTGATGAGGACAACGTGGCTGTAGAACTAAAAGCAATCCCAATCCCAATTCCCAAAATCAACACCCCTCCCATAATTGCGATGGTGGTGAAGTTAAATAGAGGGGATTGGAAAATAGAGGGTTTAGAAGTAGTAGCCGATCTACCAGTAGATTTACGTCTCATTGTTGCTTAATCACCTTCACGCCGATTTGGGAGGGAGTAGTCTAAAATTTTTTCTCCCTCTTTCAGTATGCCTATTCTTGACTGTAATTGCCTGTGATTTTCTCTGTGATATTCTTGTTCAATGAAAAGAATACTAGTTTGTCTAGATATTGGGACAAAATTTTCATACTTTTAATTGTTATCAGATATAGCTAATTTAGTTTTCACAATTGATCTAGTCAGAATGCTTAAAATATCTAACTTTTGTTGTTAATTTCCAATTTTTCGGATGAGATATTTTTGCTCCCCCTAGTAATTGATCTGTAAAACAATGTAAATTAAGATTTCATGAAATTTTAATAACTAATTGAAAGCAAGTGACATCTCAAAGAGCGCTACCTTCGGGCAAGAGGTTCAAAAATTCACAACTTCAAATCTTCCTGGCTGATAGTCTGACTATTTTTTGGGGAGATTGGCTAGATTTACGCGTGAGAATTCTACCAGTTGCTGCATCAGGTTTAATATCGCCACTCATATATATTTTAGCTTTTGGCTTGGGTTTGGGTAGTTCCATCAAACCAGGTTCGGGAATTAGTGGTAACTATGACAACTATTTGGAATTTATATTACCGGGAATGGTGGCGCTGTCGTCGATGACAGTTAGCTTTGCTGGAACGACATTTTCAATTTGTGGAGACAGACTATTTACCAAAACCTTTGAGGAATTGTTGTTAACTCCCATAAATCCTTTAGCGTTGTACATCGGTAAAATGCTGGTGGGAGTCGTGCGGGGTTTGATGACTTCCGGTTCCGTGATTTTGGTAGCGCTGCTGTTTAGTGGAAACTGGAATTTTCTCAACCCACTGTTTTTACTGTTAGTGGTGCTGAATTGTGCGGTATTTGCTGGATTAGGGGTGATTGTAGGGTTGAGTGTGCGATCGCTCGAATCAGTTGGACTCTACAATAACTTTATCATTATCCCCATGTCGTTTTTAGGAGCGACTTTTTTTGACCCTGCTACACTACCAGCGGCTCTCAAAGTTTTAGTTTACCTGCTGCCACTAACCTACGCCAGCATCGGACTGCGTGCAGTTGCTCATTTACCCTTGTCTCAGTTTCCTTGGTACAGCATACCGATTTTGTTGGCGATCGCGATCGCTCTTTCTCTCTGGGGTGGTTATAAATTTGCTCATCAACAAGATTAAAGCCTTGATTACAACTTGTGCTTTAACTGTTGAATTTTCTGTAAAACTTTTTCCCGATTAGCAGTCAGAGTAATTACTTATGACTCACATATTGTCTAATCTGTCAATGTATAAGTTATAATTTGGATTTTTTATAAAGATTGCGTGAAATTACTAGTTATCATGATAAAGCATTACAAGAATTGCTTTATAAATCAACCTATGAGTAGATATCAACTCAGTGAGCAAAAACACATTAACCACTATTTATCTAGCAGATAGATAGCAGTTTCAAAGTGAGTTTTTGCTGTTTGATTTAGACCATCCGGTATAGCATTCTGCGAATCAATATCCAAAGGACACAAATATGACTAGAATTGCCACAAAAATAGCCTTGTCTGTTCTCGGAGCAGCAGGAATTAGTTTTTTGTCTTCGACACCAGCAAGAGCCGTCATCTTTGTAGAACCCATTGTGACGACTAAAAATCAAGATGTACTCTACGCAAAAAAACCAAGAACCCTTACAGGATTTTTACCAGGGGAAGTAATAGAATATGGTGTCCCAGATGTAGCTAATAACTTTCTAAATGCTACCGGATACGATATAAAAAGCTTGGTCTTTGATTTAAAAACGCTGTCCTATAGTAATCCGAATTCTACTCCACCATTTGATCATGAAACAGTGGAGTGGGGAGATGTTAATGGAGATGGGAAGATTGGTAACTCTGCTAACCCCGATCTAAAGGATATTTTTACAGACATTACCATTGCTGGTAGTACTATCACTTTTAGTGGTGGCGTCATCCCAAACGGAAGCCTGTTTTACAATCCATTCGCTTCCCTGCCTAATCTAGCGCCAGGTGCTGGAATCATTCCACCAATTCCAGCAGACCAAGAAGATAAAGATGGGCCGATCAGAGTGGCTTCTTATTACACAGCATCTGTTCCTGAATCAGCTAATGTTTTGGGTGTACTAGTTTTTGGCGCTTTAGGCGTAGCTTTAAAATTAAAGCGATCGCTCTGTTAAAGGGAGTAGGGAGCAGGGAGATGAGGGGACAAAGGGACAAGGAGATAAACAAAACTCCTAACTCCTAACTCCTAACTCCTAACTCTTAACTCCTAACTCCTAACTCCTAACTCCTAACGCCCTCATTCTGTAATTAACTCACGATACACTGTCATTGTTTCCTGATGGACGCGGGCAACACTCAGCCTCTCTAGGTTTTTCTTTGCCCGCTGTTTCCACTCTTGCAGCATCTCGGCATTACTCAGTAGTTGCACTAAAACCTCAGCTAAAGCATGACTATCTTTTGCTGGCACTAAAAGACCTGCTCGCCCGTTGTCTAAAGCTTCAGGAATCCCGTCTACCTGAGTTCCGACGATCGCAGTTCCAGTTTCTCTCGCTTCCGAAAGTACCAAAGGGCAAGGGTCACGGTGGGAAGCCAGCACAAATATGTCACAAGATATTAGATAGCGTTGAGGTTCCGGTTGAAAGCCTTCAAAATGAATGCGTTCTTTTACAGAAGTTGCTTCTGCCTGTGCTTCAAATAGCTGTTTATCAGGGCCATTTCCTACCAAATAAAGATGGGCTTGGGGAAAATCTGAGGCAATTTGTTCAAAGGCAGCAATTAACTCAGCAATTCCCTTGCGTTGATACATCCCGGCTACAGTGGCGATCGCTGGATGCTGTAATGGTAAAGGTTGATAATCTTGTATATGTCGGGTGCGGGGACTACCTAAAGTGCCATTACATACTACCCGCAACTTATGTTCTGGAATACCACGCCTAATCATAGAATCACATACAGCTTTACTGACAGCAATTACTCTGTCAGCTAAACCCATTAGTAGGCTGGCACGCTGAAATTCGTTGTGGACTGTAGAAACTAAAGCATATTTGTTTCCTTTAAAAATACGTGCTAATATTACCCCCGTCATCATGTGGGCATGAACAATATCCGGCTGAAATTCAGCTCGCGATCGCTCGATAACGTATAGCTGCTTTAATCGTATTTAGCGGTTTTCTGCTTTGGTTCAAGTGGTAATGTTTGACACCACAAAGCTCTAGCAAAGCCTCGTATTCTCCACCAGCAGAAACAACCGCTACCTCATAACCAGATTTTGCCTGTAGACAAGCCAGATCCACAGCCACATTCACAATACCGTTACCTATTTCTTGAACGTGGTTCAAAATATGTATGATTCGCATAATCTTTGAGATGTATATAAAAAATAAAGATAAGTAACCGAGTATAAATCAACCAACATAATTATTGAGGTCTTCAGCGACAACTCAAAAGTAGTCAGTAGTGCGTAAAATTAACCACTTTCTACTGATTAAGAGCGCTTATTACCAGTTACTTAGCTTAAAGACTTATTCAGTAACGGCTCGATAAATCGGGGTAAAACTTCAAAATTCTGAAGACTGAATCTGTTATCTCAAATTTTATATTTCCCAATACTTAGTATCGAAACTCTAGTACAGCACACCAGCCAAAACACAGAATAAAAGCTTTTTTAAAATACTGCTTTATAACAACAGCATTGTGCTTGATGATAAAGAAAAAAATTAATGGTAACAAATAATTCATTATTACTGTTAATAATTGTGTGAAAGCCCAGTAATGATAAAGCTTCAGTCAGTTTTAGTTGAACTCATAACCTTAATTTGAGGTGAGAAAATGGCAACGTTACATCCTCCACACTTCTAATCAAATTCCACAATTCCCACCTCATATACAAATAACATGGTCTGATGGCAAAATATAATTTTTGCAATCGGGTACTTCTTTATTATTATTTTTACACCTTGGCGACTTTGGATAATTTCACTGCGACAAATTTCGTAGTTGGTAGTAACGTCCTCGTTTAGCGTTCAGAGTTTGACTGAGCGCTGACAGGCAAGTTCACCAGTGGCACAGAATCTAATTCTAAATTCTGAAGACTGGCGCTTTGATTTTGGGCATTTTGCCAGACATCATAGTAAAACTCAATCAATACAAGTTTACGAACCTGAGAATTGTTTCCCTGAGAGCGGCGTGATGAAATAGCATTTAGCAAAAATTTCCAAGACCGAGGAGAAAGTATTGATGGATCTATGATTGAAAGAAAACTTTTGAGATTTTTTTGTTTCAGTGCGACTAAAAGCCAATGGAGTTTCAGGTAATTTTTTATATCCTGAAAGACGGGAATCTTTGAGCGATGTTGCTCATTTACCAAGGCGTAAATTTTCTCCTTCATCAAAATATTTGTCGTCAACCGCCGAGACAAAGAAAACTTTTGATTATACGCACCCGGCCAGATAGTGCGGTAAGCAAGACACTGGTTGAAGAAAATAGCATCCCCAAACTGAGCAATCCGAATCCAGGAATCGATGTCATCACAGTTAGCATCGAGTGTGGAGTCCCAACCACCACTTTGCAGGAAAGCATCACGTCGACAAGCTACTTGTACAGGTGTGCCAAAGGGTACAAGCTCTAGAAGCATCCCGTAGTGAATATCGGCTTGGGGGATGTAAAAAGCTAAACCGGGGCCAACTTGAGGGGTGCGAGAGAGTTCAACTTCATTGCCATCCACCTGAGCCGCCACACAAGAGCAGATTACAGCATCGGGACGAAGTGCGATCGCCTTGGCCATCTCTTCTATGCAGTTAGGTGCTAAATAGTCGTCATCATCTAAAAACTTAATCCAGTCGCCGCTAGCTTTAGCAACTCCAGCATTTACCGTTGCTGCATGACCTTGGTTAATTTCGTTACGATGGTAAACAACCTTGTCCCCTAAGCTTTTGAGATAGGCTTGGGTGTCATCTGAAGAACAATCGTCAGCAACAACCACCTCGCACTCGATTGTTTGGTTACGAGCCGAATCAATTGCTCTTTTAAGCAAATTCAAGCGATTATATGTACTGATGACAATACTAAATTTCATAAATTTTTCCTTTGTAGTACGGCATTCTGCAATATAGCTTCGATCTTTAAGCTGTTGTATCAGTACAATTATCAATCCTAACAAGTAGACTGAAATAGGATTATCGATTTATCATTGATGATCGTGAGTTTTTTTTAAGCAGACAGAAAGACTATGAACGCTCAAGAGATTATCCGCTCCATTGAAGCGGAACAGATAAAATCGAATCTGCCCGACATTTATGTGGGCGACACTGTAAAAGTGGGAGTGAAAATCAAGGAAGGCGAAAAATACCGCGTGCAACCCTACGAGGGAGTTGTGATTGCCAAGCGCAATGGCGGCATCAACGAAACTATTACAGTTCGTAAGGTTTTTCAAGGCGTGGGCGTTGAGCGGGTATTTCTGTTGCATTCTCCCCGGATTGACAGCATTAAAGTGTTACGTCGCGGTAAGGTACGCCGTGCTAAACTCTATTATCTCCGCGATCGCGTAGGTAAGGCAACCCGAATCAAGCAACGGTTTGACCGCCCTTTGTGATTCGTCCTGCAATCATTATGGGAGAAATCTCAAGCTGCAAGCGGCATCTGCCGCTGACTTGTTTTCCCAACAAAATTAAAGTATGATATAAATCGCATATTGCGTTAAACTGAAATTTAGTTCAGCGCAATCACTGAATCAAAAACAGCTTGTGCGCTCTTAGTTCAGTTGGTAGAACGCAGGTCTCCAAAACCTGATGTCGGGGGTTCAAGTCCTCCAGGGCGCGCTCAAGAGCAAAAAACCAAAGCCCGAAATAATTACGCAACTGCTAACATAGCAGTTAGCGCTAATAATTTCGGGTAAACTTATTGTATTTGCAGTTGTTTTGCTTCCAGTACTTCCAGTAAGTGAAATAAAGTCGAAACTGCAAAACCTAGATGACAATTAAACAGGATCTAGTATAAGAAACGGGGGATAAACGGTCGTGGCCAAAAAAAGTGAAGCAGAATTGCCAGAAACCACAAATGGGTTTAGCTTTGGCAACTTCATACAGGGAACCAAAGAAGAACTTGAAAAAGTAGTTTGGCCCAGTCGGAAACAGATAGTGAGCGAATCCGCCGCTGTGTTGTTAATGGTGGCACTCTCCGCATCTTTGATATACTTGGTCGATGGATTGTTTGCTTGGGCAGCAAAACAGGTGTTCTAATGAGTTTTGCAACGGATGAACCACGCAACTCAATGTTGCAGTCAGAAGAAACAGCAGAAGCAGCAGAAGCAGCAGAAGCAGCGTCAAAAGAAGCACGCTGGTATGCAGTACAAGTAGCTTCAGGCTGTGAAAAGCGTGTAAAGACTAACTTAGAGCAACGCATTCAAACTTTTGATGTAGCTGACAAAATTATCCAGGTAGAAATTCCGCAGACGCCAGCGGTGAAAATCCGTAAAGATGGCAGTCGCCAGCATACAGAAGAAAAAGTTTTCCCTGGTTATGTGCTAGTGCGGATGATGATGGATGATGATACTTGGCAGGTGGTACGCAACACCTCTCATGTAATTAACTTTGTCGGTTCAGAACAAAAACGTGGTAGCAGCAAGGGTCGCGGTCATGTCAACCCCATACCACTGAGTTCTTCAGAAGTTGAACGTATATTCAAACAAACCAGCGAACAAGAAGCTGTTGTCAAAATTGACATGGCTACTGGTGATAAGATAATGGTGCTTTCTGGTCCATTTAAAGACTTTGAAGGCGAGGTGATTGAAGTCTCTCCAGAACGGAGTAAACTTAAAGCCTTGCTCTCAATTTTCGGCAGGGATACACCAGTAGAATTGGAATTTAATCAGGTAGAGAAACAGAGTTAAATACAAATGGCGAAGAAAGTAGTGGCGGTCATTAAACTGGCCCTGAATGCTGGAAAAGCCAACCCAGCACCGCCAGTTGGTCCCGCATTGGGTCAACATGGTGTCAACATCATGATGTTTTGTAAAGAGTACAACGCCAAAACAGCAGACCAAGCTGGAATGGTGATACCTGTAGAAATTTCGGTTTTTGAAGACCGGAGTTTTACATTCGTACTCAAAACCCCACCCGCATCAGTACTGATTCGGAAGGCGGCGAAAGTTGAAAAAGGCTCAAATGAACCCAACAAAAAGAAGGTTGGGTCAATAACCAAAGCACAATTGCAAGAGATAGCCCAAACCAAACTCCCCGACCTCAATGCCAATGATATCGAAGCGGCAATGAAGATTGTGGCAGGAACGGCTAAAAATATGGGTGTAACAGTCACAGACTAAGAAAGTTATGAGTTATGAGTTATGAGTTTTAAATTAGTAACTCCTCATTCCTAACTTCCTAATCTAAAATCCAAAATTTTATCGGGGGAGAGGCTAGGCTTCGGAATTACCCCAGGAGAAAAAATGCCAAAAATATCGCGTCGTTTGCAGGGTCTGCAAGCAAAAGTAGAAGATAAGGACTATCATCCCCTAGAGGCTTTAGCCCTTCTTAAAGACACAGCAACAGCTAAATTTACCGAAGCTGCGGAAGCGCATATCCGGTTGGGAATTGACCCCAAGTATACAGACCAACAGTTGCGGACAACGGTAGCACTACCCAAAGGTACAGGACAAATCGTCCGCGTGGCAGTGATTGCCAGAGGCGAAAAGGTAAACGAAGCCAGCAGCGCTGGTGCTGATTTAGTTGGGTCAGAAGAACTGATTGACGAAATCCAAAAAGGTAGAATGGATTTTGACAAGCTGATTGCCACACCCGATGTGATGCCACAGGTGGCAAAGCTGGGTAAGTTGCTTGGGCCGCGTGGTTTGATGCCGTCGCCCAAGGGTGGAACCGTAACATTTGACTTAGCAGGTGCGATCGCAGAATTCAAAGCAGGTAAATTAGAATTCCGGGCCGATCGAACTGGTATTGTCCATGTTATGTTTGGTAAGACAACCTTCTCGCCTGAAGATTTGTTAGTCAACCTGAAGGCATTGCAGGAGACGATTGACCGTAACCGTCCTTCAGGAGCTAAAGGTCGTTATTGGCGCACATTTTATGTGTCAGCCACTATGGGGCCATCAATTAAAGTTGATATCAGTGCCCTACGAGATTTGAAACTGAGCCAAGCAAGTTAATAAGAGTTATGAGTTATAAGTTAGAAGTTAAGAATAAAACTTCTAACTCCTAACTACTCACTCCTAACTTTAAATTAAATAGGCAAAGCCGGAGACAGCAGGTGCTAATAACTTAATATCCTGCCGAGGTTAAAACTCTAATTGTCAGAATTACCACCCATAAAGGTGTGATAACTATGGCATCACGAGTCTTACTACTCAACCCCGGCTAACTTAGCTGGGGTTTGTTGTTTGGGTTCAGGTTGAGAAGAAACACACAACTAGGGCACTTCCCCGATTGTTTTAAGGAGGTGAGATTGGAATGGGTAGAACACTAGAAAATAAAAAAGAAATAGTAGCTGACCTCAAAGAAACTTTGAGTGAGTCAACTCTGGCACTGGTAATAGAGTATCAGGGACTAACTGTTGCTGAAATTAGCGATTTACGGCGGCGGCTGCGTCCCACTGGTACTGTTTGTAAGGTTACGAAGAACACCCTAATGGGCATTGCCATTAAAGATGATGAAAAATGGCAACCTATGTCGGAATTGCTCAATGGTTCTTCCGCCTTTTTGCTGGTAAAAGAAGATTTTTCATCGGCAATTAAGGCATACCAAGAATTCCAAAAAGTCACCAAGAAGACAGAACTTCGCGGTGGTGTACTGGAAGGTCGCCTACTCAAAGAACCTGATGTCAAGGTACTAGGAGACTTGCCATCTAAGGAACAACTCATTGCACAAATTGCTGGGGCTATCAACGCTTTGGCTACCAAGATTGCTGTGGGTATCAACGAAGTTCCTGGTTCGCTGGCTCGCGCTTTGCAGGCTGTGGCCGACCAAGAGCAAAGTGGTGGTAGCACCGAAACCGTTGCTGTCCAAGATAGCAGCACCGAAAGCACTGCTGAAGGTGATAGTAGCACTGAAACTGCTGCTGAATAGACTTCGTGGTTCATCAGTCAAAAGTCAACAGTCTATAGTCAAAGACTAATGACCCATGACAAATAAATAATCAAAATTACAGGAGTTATATCAATGTCTGCTGCAACCGATCAAATTTTAGAACAACTAAAAACTCTTTCTTTGCTGGAAGCTTCTGAGTTAGTCAAGCAAATTGAAGAAGCTTTTGGTGTAAGTGCTGCTGCACCTGTTGGTGGCATGATGATGATGCCTGGTGCTGGTGGTGCTGCTCCTGCTGAAGAAGCTGTTGAGCAAACCGAGTTTGAAGTGATTCTCGAATCAGTTCCAGCTGATAAGAAGATTGCCGTGCTGAAGATTGTCCGGGAATTGATCGGTTTGGGTCTGAAAGAAGCTAAAGACTTGGTGGAAGCTGCACCCAAGGCAGTTAAAGAAGGTGTTGCTAAGGATGCCGCTGAAGATGCTAAGAAGCGGATCGAAGAAGCTGGCGGTAAGGTGACTGTTAAGTAGTCACAATTCTTTTACCACTTTTTTATTAAGGAGCCTAAGTTAGGCTCCTTTTTTTCTAGAACCGCAAAGTTTTCTGTTGCATATAAAAATACTATTAAGTAAGTAGGCGGGACTAATTAACATATAAGACATATGTAGGTTGGGTTGAGGCATGAAACCCAACATCTGCATGGGTTACGCTATCGCTAACCCATCCTAATACAGTTCAGAATGAGTAACAAAACCCTCATGTAGAGACGCGATTTATCCCGTCTTAAAAGTGTAATGCTTAGGTCACGATTCTTCAAATAAGCGAGCGCCCTGATGTAAACGTTCCGCAATTTGATAAGTTTGTCCTTGAGATCGCATTGTCGGAGAATGAGCGGCTAAATATCGAGATGCAGCCACTAGTATATGAATTCCAGCCGAAGTTTGACCGAGCAAAGAATACTGACGAAAAGCGGCTTCTATTTCTTGAATGACATGAAAATCACGGTTTTCTCGCAGCATCAATTTCCCCAGTTTTGCCATCAGTCTTTCAGCACTACCACCACTGTATAAATAATTAGCAACTAATTGCCCTGTCTGGTTTACTTGCTGCTGACGGTTTAATAAATCCGGTAGCTGCTGGAGTAATTGTTCGGGATTTTCCCCGATGTCTTTGGGTTCTGGCAGGCGTGCTGGTGGAACATTCAAAAAACGATTTAAATATACACTCATCGCCGCATCAAACACACCTCTGAGTAGTTCGACTGTTGGTACTCTTTGTAAAGCTTGATGTACGGCATTTGCAAACGTGAATGGATGGTGGGCTGAATTCCAATCTCCAAAGTCATTATTAGTGTGGAAACGAGCTACTCGTAATGCTGCTGTATAAGTAACTACGCCAGCTAATTGTTCTTCAGTACAACCTGCTTTCAGTGCATTCAATAGTGAGTCTGCGATCGCTTGTGGGTCTTCACCTAATAAAATTGGTATTAGTTCCTCTGGTTGTGACCAACTTCCTTGTTGAGATTTTCCCACACTTAATACAGTTGGTAATTGCTCAAAAGCCGCCTCTAATATTGCCACCAAATCTACAGGGTAGCGCCAGGAGTTGGATTCTTCCATCCGAGAAGCATTGGCTAAACCCGAAACTAGGCTAGCCAGAATTGATTCTGCTGCTTGCCAATTTATAGTATCAAGGGCTTCTAATGCTTTATTGATAAAATCAAGCGTATGCCCAATATCAAGATAGCGCCGATCCGTGGCAGCACAGAACAACATATCTGCTATTTGCTTTGAATTAGCTCCCGAACGAACAGCAGATACTAAACATCTTTGAGCCGCTTCCGCATCCCGTACTTGAATAAATTGGCGAAACCAGCTTTTGAGAGTCGCAAAATCTACTTTCGAGTTGGGTAATGGGTGAACGACAAACTCTGGTGGTGCCCCCGCACTATCATTAGCTACTGCCGATAGCCCGTGGAATAAAGCACGAGGTTTGTCTTCTACATCGAGATAAGGTAGTAGATTCATCATACAGGTGTGGATAGTCAAACCTTTACTCCAACCCGCTTTGTTATAACGAGTGCCAAATTCTAGCCCCATGAGAAATGGTTCTGTCGGGTTCACTCCTATATCTAAAAGTGCCAGCGTTGATTTTGCAATCACTAAAGAAATATTTTGCTCTAAACCGTCTTGCAGACGTTGGCGGTGGTGAGCATGAGGATTAACTGGTGGTGCTAAATTTACCCAAACTTCACCATCACGGATTTCTACCGGGAAACAAGGAACATCATCTGCCCACGAGTCAAAGGTTCCACCACTAGCAAGGTCAAAGCGGGCATAATGCCAAGGACAGGTAACAATACCATCTTTGCAAGTGCTTCCTTGTAAGGGAAAGCCCATGTGAGGACAACGGTTATCAATTGCGTAAACTGTATTATTTGAGTAAAACAAAGCAATCGTATGCTTTTCCTTATGGACTAACAAACTGCCTGCTGTCTGAACTTCTGCAAGTTGAGCAACACGGATATAATTGTCTGTTTTCGTCGCACCTTCAAATATTTGAGTCATTTAATTGCACATAGGTAAATGTCAAAACCCTTATTTCTACTCTGGCAAAGTTTTTCAAGTTTGAGCATTTATGCATTCTAATTTTTGTTAACTTATACCAATTCAAAAAATAAACATTTTTTGCGGGATGATTTTACTATTTTTGTGGGATGGGCAACATGAGCGTCCCTTATATTTCCGGGCGGACAGGATGCTCACCCCACAAGAATCATTAGACCTCTTGCAAAAGTAATTTTTGCAAGAGGCGGGAAAAGGGGAAAGGTTAAAGGGAAAAGGTTTTTATTGTTCCTTTCCCCTTTCCCCCTTACCCTTTTACCGACTTATGCAAGAAGTCTATTCCTTAATTCAGCAACGCCGCCTAAAATTTGGTGTATTACTCATGCTCAGACGCAAAAGCCGCCGTAAAATTTTCTCAGTAGTTATGCTTGTGGTTGTTATATGCTTTACTCTGGTAAGCGTGCGTTCATTTGGGCAAACAATTATGACATCAGCACCCCAACTACTCACCGACCCCTTTTTGCAATTGCCAACAGCAACTTCAGTGCAAGTAGTTTGGTTTACTGAATTTGCTGGTGTTAATCACACAGTAACCTACGGCGAAAATCTTAAACAAACTGCTAGGGCAAGTACTACCAAACTCAGTCGCACACGTGAAGACCAACAATCAAGAGTTGCAAACCAAACCCAAGACGGACAAGTTTATCAAAAACCCGTTCAGCGGGACATTTGGCGACATGAGGCTGAGGTAACTGGGTTAACTCCTGGTGTGCGGGTTAACTATCGTGTCACGAGTGTGCAAGAAGATGGCAAAAGTGTTGACAGTGATGTTTTCAGCCTTGCAGCTACTCCCAAATCAGATACACCACTAAAAATTCTACTGACCTCAGATCATCAATTAAAGCCGATGACAGCGGCAAATCTGCAAAAGGTGGTAGAAACAGTTGGACGAGTTGATGGCGTGTGGTTTGTAGGTGATTTGGTCAATGTTAGCGATCGCGCCTCAGAATGGTTTGATGATAATGTTGGTGGTGCTTTGTTTCCTGGCTTACAAGGTCGTGCTAAATATGAAATAACCCACGATGGTGTTAAAACAACCTACACTGGTGGACAAATAATTCAACACGCACCCATGTTTACTTGCATTGGCAATCATGAGGTGATGGGGCGCTTTGCCAGAACGGGAAGTTTAAATGATGAATTTGATGATACAATTCCTCGTGTCGTCGCTCAAAAAATTTATCCAGATAAATCTTTAATCGATAATTCTTTTAATACTAATACCTATGAAGAGATTTTCTCTTTACCAAAAAGTAAAGAGGGTGGAAAAAGGTATTATGCAGTTAGTTTTGGTGATACGCGTTTGGTAGTACTTTACATTACGAATATGTGGCGAACTCCCAAATTAGATGGAAAGTTTAAGGGTAGATATCGAGAAGCTGAAAAGGATTTAAATAATCCTGAAAATTGGGGTTATGGACAGGTGATTTATGAGCCAATTGCTAAAGGCAGCAAGCAATATAATTGGCTAGAGTCGGAACTTAACAGCCCTGAGTTTCAACAAGCAAAATACAAAGTTGTGATGTTCCACCATCCGCCCCATACTTTGGGTGATAATATAGTTCCTGCTTATACAGAACCAGTACAGATAATTAAACGCGATAGTGGCAATATCAAAGCAGTGCGTTACGAGTATCCCAAAGACGCAGATTATATCATTCGTGATGTTATTCCTTTATTAGATGCGGCTAATGTGCAATTGGTCTTCTATGGGCATTCCCATTTATGGAACCGCTTTGTTAGTTCCAGTGGAATGCACTTTTTGGAAACATCTAATGTAGGTAATACTTACGGTGCTGCTTGGGGTGATAGAAAGCGAGAAGTGCCAATTGGATATCAAGAGGATTATGTTAAGCTTGGCGATCCCAATGGGTTAGAACCGATAGTACCAACAATTGCCCCTTTGTTAGGTGAAGATGGAAAGCCGATACCTTATATTGCGAGTAATGATATTACGGTTTTTAGTATCTTTGATACTGGGACGGGTACGATAAGCAGTTATCGTTTTGATACTCGCAAGCCTGACTCGGAAGTCTTGAAGTTTGACGAATTTAAGTTGAAATAATGGGGTAATACATCTGTAATTGGTGTCAACTTAACGTAAAAGTCATCCTANNNCCAGCTTTTAAATTGTCTCGTTCCCAGTCTGCAACTGGGAATGCCGTCCTAGAGGCTCCGCCTCTCTTGCTGGCGGTTCTNGCCGCCAGGAGCAGCATTTCCAGCGCAAAGGCTGGCAACGAGGTTTTAAAGGGATTTGGGCTTAAGTTGATACCAAGTACATCTGTGTGTCCCTACCGCATTTTATATCCAAAAAAGATGGATAAGGAGAGTAAATCATAGACTAGCGATCGCTTCGGCAACTCGCCCAGAAACAAAAGGCAAAATATCCCGACTCTTAGCTTGGGCTTTCCCTTCAGTAAATACCACTAAAAGGTAAGGGCGCTGTTCTGGTAACTCAATATACGCAGCATCATGGCGAACTTGACTTGTCCAACCTGCTTTTGACCAAATTTGAGCATTTTCAGTCAGTCCACCGCCTAAGAAACCTGTCACTTGATTTTCCTCGGTGTCAGTGGGCAAATCGTTGAGAGGACGTTTCAGTAAAGCCATCATTGCTTGCGATCGCGCACTTGAAACCGCCACTCCACCTACAATACTATGCAGTAACCTAGCGATCGCATTTGTGGTCAACATATTACGATTTTCTAGTAACTCTCCCACAAACGCCCGTTCCCGTCCATAAGGGCCATCACCCCAAGTTTTTTGACAGACGTTTATTGTCTCCATTTCTTCCCAACCCAAAGATTGGTAATAGCGGTTAACAATATTACGCTGATATTTCCAGGTTTCAAAGGGGCCGATTGGTAATTCTGGCCCTGATGTAGTACCACTCAAAATATCCACAACCAAGCTGGTAGCATCGTTACTAGAATCGACAATCATATCCCGCAAAGCTCGCTCCAACTCCTTGGAGGTTTGACTCATGCCTTTTTCTAGCCATTCGTTTACCGCCACCAAGTAAAATAGCTTGACTACACTGGCAGGATAAATCCGCTCAACACCCCGATAAGTGAAACCACGAACTGGGTGATCCCAAAAAGCGTTGGGAGTCAGCGCCCCACCAGTATTTACTCGCACTGGTGGATCGTAAACAACCCAAGTCAAGGCAATTTGGTTACGTGCTAAGGTCGGAAATGCTGCCCAAGTTGCATCTAAAATGCCATTACCAAGATTTTCGAGTTGTTCGTCTTTATTAAAAAAAATCATTCTCTAATAATGTCCTTTAATCTAAAATCCAAAATGGTTCGACTGAGCGAAGCCGAAGTCCAAAATCCACAATCAGGGGAGTATCAGTGTTTAGCTGACCTGAATTTATATGATTCTCCTGAATGTACGCGTTTAGCAACTCAAGCTGCATCTGGGAGACATTTGTGGGTAACATCAAATCATCAAAATTCGGCGGTTGAGGTGTATTTATGTGAAGATGACTATCCGGGATGGGTATCTCTTTCAGATTTTGATTCATTACAATCTGCTACTGTAGCTTATCAGGCTGCAACATTTTCTGAATCGGAGATTAAAAAACTCCTAGCAGAGATTATCGCCTTTACCCAAAAAGCGATGCAACAATCAAATTACTACCTTTGGGGTGGTACGGTTGGGCCAAATTATGACTGTTCTGGGTTAATGCAAGCGGCGTTTGCTTCGGTGGGTATTTGGCTACCTAGAGATGCCTATCAACAGGAAGGATTCACTCAACCAATTACGATTACAGAATTAGCAGCCGGGGATCTGGTATTTTTTGGAACTAGCCAAAAAGCCACCCATGTCGGGCTTTATTTGGCGGATGGTTATTATATCCATAGTTCTGGGAAAGAACAGGGACGGAATGGGATCGGCATTGATATTCTCTCGGAACAGGGAGATGCGGTTAGTCAGTCGTACTATCAGCAGCTGCGAGGTGCTGGTAGAGTTTTTAAGAGTTACGAACCACAGAGACGCTGAGGGCGCTGAAACTTATGAGGAGTGGGTTGATTTCCGAAAGGAGTAGTGAGGAAAATGGGGCGATTTCAGCAATTGTCCCAGATGTTTCGGTGGTAGTACCAATACATGACGAGGTGGAGAGTTTACCACTTTTACTAGAAGCGATCGCATCTACTTTATCTTCTAGTCAGGTAAATTATGAAATCATTTGTGTAGATGATGGTTCTACAGATGGTTCTGGGGATTTTCTGAAAAAAGAGGCGCAAATCCGCACTGATTTAAAGGCGGTAATTTTGCGTCGCAACTACGGACAAACTGCGGCGATGGCTGCTGGATTTTATTATGCAGTAGGGAAAGCGATCGTTACTTTAGATGCCGATCTCCAGAACGATCCGGCTGATATCCCCATGTTATTAGCAAAGCTGGATGATGGTTACGATTTGGTGAGTGGCTGGCGGCAAAAACGCCAAGATGGTGCTGTAAATCGATTACTTCCTTCCAAAATTGCCAATTGGCTAATTCGCCGCACCACTAGCGTGAATATTCATGACTATGGTTGTTCGCTGAAAGCCTATCGTGCAGAACTTTTGGCAGATATGAATCTCTACGGAGAATTACACCGATTTTTACCCGCTTTGGCGTACATCGAAGGAGCTAGAATTACCGAAATACCTGTACGTCATCACGCCCGCCGCTTCGGTCGTAGTAAATATGGAATTTGGCGGACATTCCGGGTATTGATGGATTTGTTAACCATTCTGTTTATGAAAAAATTCCTCACCCGTCCGATGCACGTTTTTGGGCTGTTGGGCTTGATTTCAATGTTTTCGGGAACTGCGATCGGAATTTACTTGACTTTCGTCAAATTAGCTTTAGGTGAGATGATTGGCAATCGCCCTCTGCTGATTTTGGCAGTTCTGCTGCTACTAACGGGAGTGCAGCTGTTTTGCTTCGGACTTTTGGCAGAATTACTCATGCGTACATACCACGAATCCCAAGGACGGCCTATCTATCGCGTGCGAGAGGTGGTAGCAAAAAATGTTAAGTAAGGTAACAATAGTAGTCATTAGTCATTGGTCATTGGGCATTGGGCATTGGGTATTGGGTATTGGGCATTGGGCATTGGGCATTGGGCATTGGGTATTGGTTATCAGTCACTTGTACTGAGAGAATGCGAACAGCCTCTCCAAGAGTTGTATTGGTCATTGGTCATTTACGAAGGACAAATGACAAAGGATAAATGACAAAAAACTAGTTAAATTGCATCTACCTTGAAAGTATTTAATACCTTTGACACCGAACTGCGGCGTAACCTGCTGAATTGAAGTCTAACGAGGTAATAGTGCGTCAACAAATTAAAACGCTTGAGAATGAATTGTCTGATAAAAAGCGTGAGTTACAAAACATCCAGCAAGAGCTATTCGTCGAAGCCAAGGCTGTATTTGATGCTAACTCTGATCTAGCAAAGCAAGTACTTGATGCCAAGGAAATAATAGAACGGTTGGCGGGAGTCACAGTGTACACAGGGCTTGTATTCACTAGAACACCGATTCAGTAATAAAAAACGAGACAGAGACATCCTATTTTTACGTCTTTTAAAACCAAATTTTCCTTGTTGCAACCCAAAGAAACTGAGCTTTTTCGTCATAACTTTGAATACTGAATCGGTGTTCTAGGTGCGGTATTGAGTACACCGTGGGCGACCGCAAGGGAAGGTCTGAGTACTTAGGGCAAATATGGTCACTCAAGGGTGACACTTCACGGATATAGGGTGTGAAAGATATTACTAATGATTGAGAGACGTTGGTAAGATTAGCGGGAGTTGTAAAAGGTGGGAAAAGTAGGAAAGGTAGGATGTTTGAAAAAAGCAGCTTACAAGTGTTTAATAAGCAGTTATTCTATGTGTGTATAGTTGAGGAATGAGTCATGCGAACAGAAAAAAACGCCGCAAAGCTTTTAATCACGGATCTAAGCGAAGAAGTGTTTTACGAGCTTTCAGATGAAGAAGCTTTAGCTCTTTCAGGAGGAATTGCGGCTGATATACAATTGTCGGCGGCTGATATACAATTGGCGGTGGATTATGACGGAGATCCATATTCAGGACAACCGGGTGGGGAATCAGAAGTGAATTTGGGAGCGAAAAATAATGAGGTAATAATTGTTAAATTTTGATTGACCGTGATTCGTTGACGTATCATACCTCACTTTTCATACAACTTACGTCAAACGCTCTATTAACCCAAGTTGCGGGTTATCGACTGATATGCACTTGTTATATATCACTCAATTCATGCGATCGCCCATAAGAGTAACTAGCAACTTGGGTTATTAGCTAGAACAAACTCTTTAAAACTTCTGCCACTTATAGGCATTCCGATACCTGGCGCTGAGATTTCGACAATAGAAAGTCCTGTAATTAATTACAGGACTTACACAAAGGATGAGCATCTGTTGAGCATCAGTGAAGGAACTGTGGGAACATGGGATAGAGGTAAATTTACCTCTCTTCCCTCAAAGGATGAGCATCTATTGAGCATCAATGCTGAGTATGGAAATATATCAATTCTTAATGCTCAAATACTGAGAATAAGGTAAATGAGCATCAGTTGAGCATTTTTAATGGACTAGAGGCTGAAAGTATTGATTTTCCATACTCCTAATGCTGATTTTATTTACAGCAGGTTTATTATTCTGGTCAAGCATATCTTCGCTCTTACCAACCCTACCGCTTTACATCGATGATGTGGGCGCAAGCAAGCAAGAAATTGGGATTGTTATGGGCAGTTTTGCCATTGGGTTATTGCTATCTCGCCCGATGCTGGGACGGTTAGCCGATGAACGCGATCGCAAAATTGTCTTGTTGATTGGTACGATCGTAGCTGCGATCGCACCCTTTGGTTACTTGTCAACCAAATCAATTGGGTTATTAATCCCAATACCTCTGCCAATTTACGAGGGTTCAACGCCAGTGGAAACGGGATGAATACGTCCTAAAGAAGTAAGCTTGGCAAAAATCTGGGTTAATAAAATAGGCTCAGGGATTTCGGGAAGCATTTTTAACATTTCACGAACATATCGAAAACCACGATGGTAAGCCTTAAGGTCAATAATGCCAGAACCGGGATTGAGTTGCTGGAAATCAGCGAGAAGATGGTGGGATAAATTGACCATAAAAAATGCTAAATTAGAAGCATTAGTCACGGCAGTTTGGCTCAGGTTCATAAAATCTTCCAATCCCCAAAACTGCTTGGCATCCCTAAAATTAAACTCGATTTGGAAACGGAGTTTGTAATAGTCGATAATTTTTTCAAATGACAGAGTTAGGTCGCTAGAAAAAATAATTACATGGCTGCAAGCATTAGTTTTAAGATTGGTTTTGACCAAAATCACTACATTGAGAGCTTGGGCAAATTCTTTGTGAATAAGAGTGGCTTGATAAATATCAGTTTGAATATCATCCTCAATAGCACTTTTACATAAGTATTTGTCAGGTATATTACGATAGTCTAGCTTATCACCGTATTTACGACGAGAGCGCTTACTGGAGTCAGGATTTTCATAAGGGAAGTATAATGCTGAATCATGGCGCAATTTGGAAATTATCTGCAAGTTGACAAGACGTGCCATCTGCAAAGCATTGTTGTTACCAAAATGACCATCTACTACCAAGTAGGTGAGGGAAATAGAGTTAGCTAATAACTTGAATAGTGAACCAATCATTTTCTGAATTAGTATTAATTCAGATGTTAATATCACTTCCTTTTTATTTTTGTTTTTACTTCCTTTTGGTCGTCCACGCCCACGCTTTTCTTTTTTGTTTGGTTTTTCGATTGTCGAGGTACTTTTTGTTTGAGTATCTTTCTTTATTACCTGTTCTATCTGAATCGGAAACGAGTGCCTCTGTTCAACACTCACTAATGATAATACAAAGAAAGATAATCCTGATATCGGTTTATTGGCTAGGCTAGAAAAGAATCTATCTAATCCATAAGTCTTTTTACCCGATTTACTGACTACAACTTCATCTCCTGCAAGCAAATATACCTCATTCGCACGGAACAAATGCTTGCGGAAAAATAGCCAAAACAATGTAGCCCAAGGTATTACTGTATGAAAAAACCGCAACATCGTCCGATAACTACCACCAATGCCTGCCCAACGGGAAATTCCCAACATCGTGACTCGTCCGCTCATCGCTAACATAGCCAGGATTATCTGGTTCAATTGCCGCATCGTCGTAGCGTTTATCTGCGGTAGCAAGCATTGTAGCAGTGATAAGATATCGGACATGGGCTGATTGTAGTTTTTGAGTTGTCGTTGTGAGAGACAATAACTCTACTACATCGGCCCTCTCTCCTCATCCTCTTATTTTGGCTAAGGTATTGTAATCCTAGTGCGGATTTTTCACGGCATTAGTGTTGCGGCTTTTACCACTGGCTACAGTGCCTTAGTCGCAGATTTAGCGCCTGCCCAAACTCGTGGCGAAATTATTGGGTACATGACCCTAGCAACTCCCCTTGGTTTAGCAATTGGCCCAGCCTTGGGAGGGTATTTAGAAGCTACAAGTGGTTACGGAATATTATTTTTGTTATCTGCCGAATTGGGTTTTGTCGCTTTCTTAGGGATTTTACAAGTTACGAATCCGCCAGTGCAAACGCAGGAGCAGACAGAGGGAGAAGATGTCTACGACGGGCTACACCTACGCAAATTTTGGCAAATTTTGGCCAGTCCACGGGTGAGAGTTCCAACTATAGTTATGTTGCTGGTTGGTTTGTCTCTTGGTGCTGTACATACCTTTGTGTCGTTGTTCCTCAAATCCACTGAAGTGGACTTCAATGGCGGACTGTTTTTTACAGCTGCGGCAATTTCTAGTTTTAGTATCAGGATATTTGCTGGTAAAGCAAGCGATCGCTTCGGGCGGGGTTTGTTTATTACCTTTGGGATTTTTTGCTACGTTTTGGCGTTAATACTGCTGTGGCAGGCTTACAGCCCGATCGTTTTCTTACTGGCTGCGATCGCTGAAGGTGCTGGTGGTGGTACACTGATCTCGATGATGATTACCATGATGGCAGACCGCTCACTGCCGCAAGAACGGGGGAAAATTTTTGCTATATGTATAGCTGGACTTGATTTGGGAATTGCGATCGCTGCTCCTCTTTTGGGTATCATCGCAGAACTTGTAGGCTACCGCGATATGTTTGGCTACGGTGCTGCGATCACTTCTCTAGCACTTGCCCTCTTTCTCACCCATTCAAGCAAAAACCTATCCAACTCACTGCGCTTTGCACTAGGTCTAGCTCCAGATGCCTACGCCTTGAAAAACTTAAAAGTTAGGAGCGATGAAATTTAACTCATCACTCCTAACTTTCAACTCTTAACTTTTTAAAACGGGCGAGGAGGGATTCGAACCCCCGACACCGTGGTTCGTAGCCACGTGCTCTAATCCACTGAGCTACACGCCCTCACCGACAATCTATATTAACACGTTCTAACCAAATGGCGCAAGATAATTTTCCAGCTAATTTTGCCAACTTAACTCATTTAGATCCCCAAGGACAGGCACAGATGGTTGATGTGTCTGATAAAGCACCCACCATTCGCCAAGCAGTAGCAGCTGCTCAAGTGCGAATGCTGCCAGCCACCTTCGCTGCCATTCAAGCCGGAAATGTCGCAAAAGGCGATGTGTTGGCAACTGCAAGATTGGCTGGGATTATGGCAGCCAAGCAAACAGCCACTTTAATTCCTCTGTGTCATCCGTTGCCTTTACAAAAAATCGCAGTCGAAATCATACCCGATCCCCAACTACCGGGTTATCAAATTCAAGCTACAGTCAAAACCAAAGCAGAAACTGGTGTAGAGATGGAAGCCTTAACTGCCGTTTCTGTCGCTGCCCTGACTTTATACGATATGGCAAAAGCTTTAGAAAAGTCGATTCAAATTGAATCAATTCGTTTAATAAGTAAGAGTGGCGGGAAATCAGGAGATTATTCGTCGGCAAAGCAATAAGCTATTGGGCATTGGGTATTGGGTATTGAGCATTGAGCATTGGGAATTGGGTATGCAGAAGAGACAAAGGTAGACAAGGAAGAGGGGGAAGACTTGGGAGAGACTTGTTCAATAATTCCTCCTTGTCCCCCTGCTCCAACTCATTACTCATTACTCATTACTCATTACTCATTACTCATTACTCATTACTCATTACTCATTACTCATTACTCATTACTCATTACTCATTACTCATTACTCATTACTCATTACTCATTACTCATTACTCATTACTCATTACTCATTACTCATTACTCATTACTCATTACTCATTACTCATTACTCATTACTCATTACTCATTACTCATTACTCCCCTGCTCCCCTGCTCCTCTGCCCCTCTGCTTCCTACTCCCCTGCTCCCCAGTCACGGCAGATTATCAGGATCAATGCCGAGATTACGCAAATATGCTGCTAACTGTTCAGTGCGCTGACGTTCTTGTTCTAGCAATAACTCAGCCTGTTCAGCCCGTTGATTGAGTTCCAGGGAATTCAAAAATCTCTGTCCATCTAGACGGTAAATTACTAATTCTCCCTGCCCCGTTTGAAATCTAATTCCCAAACGGGGACTGAGCCAACCATCCATTTGCCATAGCTTATTCAAATGGTTGTTTTGCCGCAACCAGCCATCTAGTTGAAAACTTTCAGGATCGTATAAATAGTATTCTTCAACACCATAGGTATCGTAAAACTCCAGCTTACGCTCCATCTCCTTGGTATCATTACTATAAGAAAGAATCTCAAAGACTACTTGCGGTGGAATATTGTCTTCTTGCCACTGACGATAGGAACGACGTTTTCCCTTTGGTCTACCGAAGACAACCATCACATCAGGTGCAGTCGGTGTAATCAGCCGAGAACGAACGGGATACCAGAGCAAATCTCCTGCAATCAAAACATTGTCATTATTAGCAAACAGAATCTCTAAATTCTCCTTAATCAGGACAATCCAACGATATTGCTCCGTATTGTCTGCCATTGGTTTGCCGTCACTATCTGGATAGAGGAGATCGGGGTCTATTTGCTCAAAGATTGTCATCGGATTTAACCCACAGGCTCTTGACTTGCAATTCAATTATGACTGCTTCTAGAAGTCTAATAGCAACGACTGCACCAAAAACCTTAGAATGAGTAGGGTGTATTTAAATCTGTAACAAATATTTATGCCTCCTCGTTGGCCTCGCAAACCCGATCGCAAAGACCCTGATTACCGCAAGATTGATGACCGGATGAATTTTGCTGTCCATGTAGCGATCGCTGCTACGATTAATTCTGGCTTATGGTTTTTTCACATCTTGAAAAACACTACCTGGGACTGGCTGCCCTTGTTTACTGCAAGTTGGACAGGCATAGTATTAGTGCATTTGATCTATATTAGTGCGATCGCTAATTACAGCGAAACTCCACCTAAATCCACCTGAAGACGGACTGCTGATGCTGGGGCGATTGTAACCTGTGGTAGTAGAATCAGCCTATTAATTGAGCGATAATGTAAAAAAGCCTGAGATTTCGCACTCTTTCTTAACGTAGGGTTATTTTTATGGCAAAGACTAACACCACAGAACTACTGGAAGCCCTAGCAGCTGAAATTGGCGAAAATGTCTACATAGACATTGCCAAATGGCATCTTTATTTATCTAATGCCAAACTGCACACCCTTGTTGCGGAACAGTTGTATCCCTTAATTACTTCCAACAATGTAAGTGAAGATCAAGTTTTAAAAGTCTTGAAATCAATTACAGTCAAAATTGGCGGCGGTAGAAGTGAACTTCCTTTAAGTGATTTATTGCCACTGCAATGCCAAGTAACATTAGTTGATATTTTAGAAAAATATCAACGTGAAATCTAATCTTTACAACCAAGATTATTTGAATTAGACAATTTTCTCAGTCAGCATTTTCTGATTTGATTTGAAATGCTGGATTGAGGATTAATTTGTCTTGTCAATTTTATAAAGATAAAACCACAGATACACATAGATAAGTTTTGTGTAATTTATTTATGCATATCTGGTAAAAATTTCCTTTAAAAATTAAGGAATCTCGACCTTCTAAATTGGTTGAGACGCGAGTGAGTATATCTTGAGACTCACTCCTAACTTTCATGGAAACTTATTGAGGCAATTTCTATGCTTTTACAAATCAAAGATTCTGGCGAATTGGTGAAAATTCTGGAAATTCAAGAACTGCTTGACCCGAATAATGATGTGGTTCACGCAAGAGAACAAGAAGGTGAAGAAGAACAGCCACCTGATACCTTCAAAAAAGAAAATCTTGTTTTTCCTTCTGGTGAAGTTCTACCACGCTGTTGGTTAGATGCTAACTATAGACATGACAACAGTTAATGATTTTAAAATCAGGTAATTGGTAATAATAGGGTAGCACAGCGGTGTTACCCTATTATGCGCCATATTATGACGCAGCTTTTTCTCCTACCGTCACCCCTTCATTCTGCTGAAACTTCGGGAAAAATGTCTTAGTAATCCAGTCAGTCAAGATGTGAGACAGCAATCCCAACGGCCCAGCGAATAAAGATAAAGCCAGAGAGTGAATTGTCCAAACACCTGTTTTCTGCCCTTCCCAATAAATCCACCGACCGACAAATAAATCCATCACTAAAAAATGAATCCAACCTGTTGCCGCCGCGGTTTCATCTGCAAAAAACCGTGCAATATCAGCTAATTGAGGATTCGATAAAGCTTGAGCATTTTCTGGAGTAATGCTGTTAATAAACAAATATAAATATGTTCCTGCTAACAGCACAAAGGGTAGATATGATGACATTACCCATCGTGTGACTTTCCAGTTCGGCAATAAAATCATCAACGCCCAAAATGGTAATACGAAAACATTAGCAACGTTAAATAGTTGAGATATTGTCATGTTTTTGCAAAGTGAAGAATTTTTGTTTTGAATTAACTAATTATTCATAAATAGTAACTCTCAGGAGAAAGATCCCCGACTTCTTAAAGAAGTCGGGGATATGGATATACTTATAAAGCTACAAGTTGTGATTCAATTTCTGAAGAATTCAAATCACGCCCGATGAAAACTAAGCGCGTTTGCCTAGCTTCTTCTGGTTTCCAGGGGCGATCGTAAAATTTATCAAATCGGTTTCCCACACCCTGCATCACTAAGCGCATAGATTTATTTGGTACTGCAACAAAGCCTTTAATCCGGTAAATTTCTTGTTGTTGTACCAATGTTTGCAACTGCTGTTGCAGCTTTTCGGGATCAAAGGTACGATCCAAAATTAAATTAGCTGAAGTAATTTCTTCATCGTGATTGTGGTCTTCTTCAGTATCATGATGACTAGGACGAGAATCTAAATTGTCTTCGACTGCGGCTTGGAATCCTAATAATATAGATGCGTCTAGTTGAGAACGTAGGCGTAGCCCGCCGGAGGCATCGCTCTCGACAATTTTCACCACTCTGGGCAACTCTTGCTTAATCAATTCCTCAACTTTGGCTTTTGTCTCGGCATCTACTAAATCAATCTTATTTAACACCACCAAGTCTGCACAAGCAAGTTGGTCTTCAAACAGTTCTTGCAAGGGTGTTTCGTGTTCTAGATTATCATCTGCTTGTCGCTGGGCTGCGATCGCATCTGGATCGCTAGCAAATGTCCCCGCTGCAACCGCCGCACAATCTACCACGGTAATCACCGCATCCACAGTGGCGGCGTTGCGAATTTCTTGCCAGCGAAAAGCCTTTACCAGTGGTTTTGGCAAGGCTAAACCAGAGGTTTCAATCAAAATGCAATCGATGCTATCTCGCCGCTTGATTAACTCTTGCATCGTCGGGTAAAACTCTTCCTGCACGGTGCAGCATAAGCAGCCGTTGGTTAATTCAAAGATATTAGTGTCGCCCTCACCATCTTCGGGGCAAATTTGACAAGATTTTAACAATTCGCCATCAATACCGAGTTCGCCAAATTCATTGACTAAAACGGCAATACGCCGTCCTTCGTTGTTTTGTAGCAGGTGGCGAATTAGGCTGGTTTTTCCACTACCCAAGAAGCCTGTGATTACTGTGACAGGAATTTTCGTAGCCATATTTTTGCCTGATTGACTCAGTATGGTAAGTTTTACGGGTTACAAACTTAAATACTGAGATTAAGCTTGGTTTGAAGATTGACTTAGTTATTTTAAGCTTAAAGTCTATGGTAAACCTGAAAATATTGCCGTTATTGTTGAGTTTAGGTTTGGCTTTAATTCCTCAAATAACTGTGGCACAAACGGTAGAGGAGTTGGAACAAAAAGCAACATCTGCCGAAGAAGTAAAAAATTATGAAGAAGCCGCTAATATTTGGCGGAGTTTCATTGAGCGCGATGTCTACGACGGGCTACGCCTACGCAAAAACAGTTATGCTTACGTCAAGCTAGCGGACATTCTATTTTCTCAAGGCAAGATTGCAGAGGCGATAGCTACCTATCGCCAAGCTTAAGCTGATAGTACGCGAGAGTGTACAAGTGTATGAATTTAGCTATCCGAAAGTCTGTAGTTAGACAATTTTACTCAACAGAACTTAACAAACTTTACGATTTATCAGACTCGTTCTGTAATTTCTTTCCTGAGTGTCGAATTGCAAGTGTTCAACTATTAACGCTATCTACTGATATGGCTTTCAATTGTGTAGAGATTGAAAGAATTGAGCAAGATATTCCTCAGTCTGTAGTTAAAACTTATAATCGCCATCTTTGGTACTCTCAATACAGCCTCAGCAATCTGTACTTGGTAAAAATTCCTGTTGAATCTGAGAATTCGTTTGCTCTTCTAATACAGGGATATGTTGATGATGGATGGGACAATAGCGGTCGGTTTATAGAACTTTTCGATAGACAAGGTGATTTTCTAGGAGCAGGTCGTTGTCGCTATGAAGGTGTAGAGTGGCTTTCTAGACAACTTAACGGTAAGGACTTTTATACTCCGGCTCCTCCTTGGGTTGGTGATGAGCCTGGAGTTCAGTGTGCGTCCGAGCCGATGTGGTCAGAGGAACTTCTCTCACAGTACGCTGTGAATATTGAGCATAAAGGTTCAGTTACCTGCTATATGCTTCCTAGCGAAGATTAGCAAACCCTATGTAAGCTCAACACGATCCATAATCAGTAGAGCGATCGCAGCCAATACCGCGCAATAGAGATGCTCAAGATGCTCTCAAGAACTTAATTGCTTCTTAAACATAATTGAGGGGCAATCTCCCCATGCTTGCTTTCACATCTCAAAAGCAGTCACAAGGCTATTGCCCCTAAATATTTTGAGCAGCGATCGCTCTTTCGCCAGAAACACCTATGAATTATCCTTCATCAGGCTATCTGGACTTATAATTCCACACACCATACTCCGCACTCATTACTCATTACTCATTACTCATCACTTATTACTCAGCAGTGACGAGTTCAGTACTACCACGTGTACGACGCCGTGTAAGACTATTATACAGCATCACACCGATCGACTTGATCAAATTACCTTCCAATTCCTGGAACAGCTTCATGTTCGTGCCAAAGGCGGCGTTAGCTTCATCAACGATGCGATCGGTTGCCGCCTCGTCAAGGGGTAATTCATCCAAAGTTTGCCGATATTTGGTTTTGAATGCCTTTTCATCAGGAATTTCTGGAAACTCATAAAAGGCTGTTCCCTGTCCATCAGACAAATTCATCGCTGTTACAGCAATATTTTTGAGAATTTGTCCCCCGGATAAGTCACCTATGTAACGAGTGTATGAATGGGCGATTAACAATTCCGGTTCTGTAGCAGATATTTCTCGGATGCGTTGTACATAAGCTTGACCTGCGGGAGATAGTTTGATTTGCTCTCTCCAGTTTGCGCCAAAATAATAACTCAGGTCTTGCTCTAAGCTATGCTTGCGGTTTAGCTGAGGAAAGTTAATTTTAGAAACTATTGGGTGCTGGCGGTGCTTTTCTATTTCCTCTTCCATCGCTGAGTAGACGAAGTAGAAGTTAGCAACAAGTTTCCGGTAAGAGTTTTTTTCCACTACTCCTTTTAAAAAGCACTTGACAAAACCTACATTTTCTGCCATTGTGTGGGCTTTCTTAGTGCCTACACGTAATTTGGTTGCTAAATTGCTGCTCATGCTAAATTTCTCAACTTTAAAAAGTTAACTGCCGGAGTTTTGATTCACTAACGGCTAAAAAAGCCATTAAAACGTTACCTTAAAACTATTTGATGAGAATTTATATTAAAATTTTTTAAGCTGCGATGATTCTGTCGTTTTTTACACAGCAACAAGGCTAAGAGAACAGAATTTTAGATTTCAGTATTTTGATTTTTTGTTGTTATTAGCTGAATTTTGCTTTCATTTTCAGCTTGGTTGAAAATCTTTGTGATGCGCCAAAAGTAATATTTATTACATTATTACTTAGTATGTAGCATTATAAAGTGTGAACTAATACAGATAAAAATCAAAACGAAATTTGTCGGCATAAAAGGAATAATTAGCTAAGATGTGGAGACTTTACTAATAACGTAAAAACCAATACTGACTTTATCAAAGATTTACAATCCAAGAAAGAAAAATTCAGTATTATTACGTAAATACATCTCGATCTAGAATGAATTTCTAAAGAGAAAAAGCATGTCAAAATTGCTGAATAAAGTCTTAAGTGCTATTTATTTTTCAGTGTAATTGTGTGGAGTGTTTAAAAATATGGTTTCATCTATAACTCGGACATCGGGCATTTCTGGGGGTTCTACTTCTGAAGTTGAGGGATTGGGCAAAGGGATTGAGAGCAGTTTTGGACTGAATTTAATCCCATTACCAGCAAATCCCTTATTTGGCACAGATGGGATTCGCGGACGAGTGGGAGAATTACTGAATGCGCCTCTAGCATTGCAAGTTGGTTTTTGGACGGGGATTGTTTTACGTAACCATACTACTCAAGTAGGGCCAGTCATTCTCGGACAGGATTCTAGAAACTCCAGCGATATGCTGGCAATGGCTTTGAGTGCAGGGTTAACAGCAGCGGGGTTAGAGGTTTGGTATTTGGGATTATGCCCCACTCCTTGCGTTGCCTATCTCACCAGTATCAGTGATGCCATTGGCGGAGTGATGATTTCTGCCAGCCACAATCCTCCAGAAGACAATGGGATTAAGGTTTTTGGTGGCAATGGTGGGAAGTTACCGCAAATATTGCAGACAGAAATTGAAGCGGGACTGCGTGGCAAGATATCACCGATCGCGAGAGTCAGTAATTGCGGACGGCATTACTCACGTTTCGAGTTAGTGAAAGATTATAGCTCGGCGTTGAAAAAACCCTTGAATGGTGCCCTAAATCTTCAGGGAATGAAGATTGTTTTAGACTTGGCGTGGGGTGCAGCAGTTGGGTTAGCACCATCAGTATTTACAGAAATGGGGGCAGAGGTAATCTGCTTGCATAACGAGGCAGATGGCGATCGCATTAATGTTAACTGTGGTTCTACGCACCTAGACATTCTGGCAGCAACGGTACAAGAACACAACGCCGACATCGGCTTTGGCTTCGATGGCGATGCCGATCGCGTCTTAGCAGTAGACAATACAGGCAGGCAAGTTAACGGCGATTACATTCTCTACCTGTGGGGACGGCACTTACAACAAAACCAACAATTGCCAGACAACTTGATTGTATCTACAGTCATGGCCAACTTAGGCTTTGAGAAAGCTTGGCAGCAAATTGGTGGTAACTTAATTCGTACCGCAGTCGGCGACCAATACGTGCAAGCCGAAATGCAGCGCACTGGGGGAATGCTAGGTGGCGAACAATCAGGGCATATTCTTTGCCGTCACTATGCCGTAACTGGAGATGGCTTGTTAACAGCATTACACATAGCATCTTTGGTGAGAGAGGCGGGTGTTCCCTTGAGCGAATTAGTAGATCGAAGCTTCCAAACCTATCCACAATTGTTGCGCAACGTGCGCGTTGTCGATCGCGATCGCCGTTTGGGATGGCAAGATTGTCAACCTGTACAAAAAGCGATCGCTCTTGCTGAAGCTGCAATGGGCGATTCCGGCAGAATTTTGGTTCGCGCCTCTGGCACAGAACCAGTCATTAGAGTAATGGTGGAAGCAGCCAATGCCGAACTCGCCAACTACTGGACAAATGAACTAGTTTCCCAAGTACAGCAGCATCTAATGGACTAAATTAGCTAATATCTCATCTGAATTCTAGTATCGCTAAAGATGCGATAAATCATCACAAAGACGCGATAAATCGCCGTCTCTACAAAAGACTAATTATTGTAGAGACGATGTTTTTATCGCGTTTCTTGCTTTAACTAAGATTTAGCTAGTATAGCAGTCGCCAAAGCCGTTAGGACAGTTTGCGGGAAACGCGTCTTCAACAGCGTACTTTGTGATTTTATTGCTGTCCTAAGCTCCCTGTCCGTTGCTATACAACACGGCGACTTCTTTTTTAGAGTAATAGGTATCTATGAAAAGTCAAAATTATGACTGGTAAATGCGGACTCACACTAGGTAAATACGCGCCTCTCCATAAAGGGCATCAATTGGTGATTGAAACAGCCTTAGCAGAGATGGATGAGGTACTTGTGATGATTTATGAGTGTCCAGAAGTGACTGCTATTCCTTTAACAGTTCGAGCGAATTGGCTGCGTCAAATTTATCCACAAATTCAGGTGATTGAAGCGTGGGATGGTCCAACTGAGGTTGGTGATACTCCTGAGATTAAGCAAAAGCACGAAGATTACATTCTGAAACAATTAAAATCCAAAAAAATTACCCACTTTTACTGTAGTGAATTTTACGGTGAACACGTAAGTCAGGCGCTGGGGGCAGTTAATCGGCTGGTAGATTGCGATCGCCAAACTTTTCCAATTTCTGGAACGCAAGTAAGAAGAGACGCTTACGCATTTCGGGAGTATTTACATCCTGATGTGTACCGCGATCTGATCGTTAATATTGTTTTTCTGGGCGCTCCTTCGACTGGTAAAACCACTATTGCATCACAATTAGCTAAAGAGTTTAACACAGTATGGATGCCAGAGTATGGGCGCGAGTATTGGGAAAAATATCAAATTAATAGGCAACTTTCGCTCTCGCAACTTGTGGAGATTGCCAAAGGGCATTTAGAACGTGAAGAAGCCTTATTATTGCAAGCAAACCAGTATTTATTTACAGATACTAATGCATTGACAACCTATCAATTCTCCTTGTATTACCACAAAACTGTTGCCCCAGAGTTAGCAGAACTTGCCCATCAAGCCATGTCACGCTATGATTTAATATTTCTTTGTGATTTAGATATCCCTTACGATGATACCTGGGATCGTTCTGGAGAGGCAAATCGTAGTATATTTCAAAAACAGATTCAGAGCGACTTAATTATTAAAAAAGTTCCATTTTTTCGTATTTATGGCGATATAGATGCACGTATTAGTCTGGTTAAAAAAGTAGTCTTATCTTACCACAAGTATAGCAATTTAGGAGATTTGTTTTTCAAAAAAATTATTTTATAAAGTGTATTCAAATGATTGAATTTTGGAGTATCAATACTATCGCCTTCAATCTTATGGGATATCCCATGAGTTATGTAGAATTCTTGGGAACGATTTTTTCTGTATGGTCGGTGTGGCTAATTTCTCAGAGAAAGATTCTGACNTTGGCTGTTGGGATAGTCAGCGTCTTGCTATACATGGTACTTTTTTATCAAATCCGTTTGTATGCGGATATGTTAGAACAAGTATATTACTTAGTTATTAGTGTGTATGGTTGGTGGAGATGGATTACACCTGAACCTGATACTGGTAAAGTTTTACAGGTTCGATATAGTCCACCGCGTAAAATTGTTTTGATTGCAGCAATTACAATAGCAATTTCATTTGCAACGGGAGCTTTGATGAGTAAAATTCACCTGTTACTCCCTGCAATATTTATAGAGAAAGCTTCTTTTCCTTATTTAGATGCACTCACAACAATCATGAGTTTTACTGCTATGTGGCTCATGGTACAAAAAAGGATTGAAAGTTGGTATTACTGGATTATTGTTGATGTTATTGGTATTTGGTTGTATTACGTTAAAGAAGTTAAATTTGTTGCTTTTCTTTATGTAATTTTTTTGTTCATCGCAATTAACGGCTCAATATCTTGGCTCAAGACAGCTAAAATACAGGATTGAAAACCCCTGTATATCTTTTCTATTTCGTAGTAGCGTGGTACAGTTAAAATAGTGCATTAGATGTAGTAGCGCGACAGGCTTAAAATGTTGGGTTTTAAAAACTCATGAAAACCAAAATCTACTCATGAACAAAATTACTCAACCCAATAAATTAAGCTTGCCACGCCACTACAAATTTGTTTGGAACAATTTAGCCTCTCGACGCCACTACGAAAGTGTTCTTAAACAGCATTTATTCTTTGTAAACCAGTGTAAATATTGAACCGTTCTCCGCGCAGGAATCCAATTAAGGTAATCCCAAATTCTTTGGCAACAGACACCGCCAAACTACTAGGAGCAGAAACAGAACAAACAATAGGAACCCCAGCAGTTGTAGACTTTTGCAAAATCTCAAAACTAGAGCGCCCGCTAACTAAAATAATACAATTATTTAAAGGCAACTGATCACTGAGCAAAGCTGTACCAATCAATTTATCCAAAGCATTGTGTCGCCCAACATCCTCCCACAGATTTAATAGTTTTCCTTGAGTATCGAAGATAGCCGCAGCGTGTAAACCCCCTGTAGCAGTAAATATACCTTGAGCAGCCTGGAGTTTATCTGGTAGGGTGTATACGATCGCAGGTGTTACCATTAGGCCAGAAGAAATCACTGGACATCCCCGCAGACGTAAAGCTTCAAGGCTAGCTTTACCACACACCCCACAGGCGCTACTAGTGTAGAAATGACGCTCCAAAGGCTGTAAGTCTGGAATCAAGCCATCCCGCAGTTCTACATTTACAATGTTATGGCGCTGCTCACCATCTACCAATTCATCTACGCAGTAACTAATACGTCGGATATCTTCTCTGCGGCTAACGACTCCTTCACTGTAGAGGAAACCAGCAGCTAGTTCAAAATCTGCTCCTGGTGTTCGCATTGTTACAGCTACCGTCTTCTGGAGAGGGACGAGGCGAATTTCTAAAGGTTCTTCGGTGGTGAGTTGGTCTAAACGCGATCGCATTTTACCATTTTCCACAACCCAGACAGTGGCTTTGGTCTTGCTTTTAGTTGGCATTTTCATATTTATGAGAGTTGGTGACTTTAAATTTTGATCCTAATCTGGAAACAAAGTAATGCTATTTGTATATCAGATGTCAGGTTGATGCTCACCAACTACTTTATGCAGTTGAGCTAGATGGCTCGGCTTCTGTTGAGTAAGTAAAATGAACCTAAAACTTTTGGCTTTCAGCAAAATTTTATTTGCAATAGTCTTTGTGGTTTCCCTTGGTTTTACAGGACATTTAGTAGCTAATAACATTAGTCAGAGAGTAATTGAAAAATCTCTTGCTAAACAAGTGATATCTACCTCCACCGTAGGAAAAAGTTCTCAACTACAGAAACTTTTAAATGAGATAGTTGCAGAAGAGAAAATCCCTGGTGCGGTAATGTATATTACTACACCTAAAGGTTCTTGGCTGGGAGCATCTGGTGTCAATAACTTTGGGATTAAAACATACCTTTACAGAATTGCGCGAACCGACAATTGGCGAAGTCGCTACAGGTTATGGCGATCGCAATAAAGATGGTAAGCTAGATAGCTATGCCCAAGTCAATGATGGCAATAGTTTGGGTGATGGTGGATTGGTTTCAACAGCAGAGGATTTAGCCAAGTTCGCCAAAGCGTTATTTGTCAAAAAAACTTTACTTTCGTCAAAGATGATGAAAGAAATGCTGAAATTTAAAGATAATGGCGCAGACTATAGCTATGGCTTGGGTGTAGAAAGGTTTTCATCTCCTTTAGCAAAAGCAATTGGGCATAGTGGTATAGCTTATGGCTTCGCAACATTGCTTGCATATTTACCCAATGAAAATACCACTATAGTAGTGTTGCTAAACAATCAGAATGTTGATCTTAAATCAGTAGCTAGAACAGGTCTAGAGGTTGTTGAAAATAAATGATATCATGTCCGCCAAATTACCCATAATAAAATAACCCAACCCCCTCCCCGCCTGCGGGGAGGGGAGAGAAAGCACAGCTTTGGCGGGGTGGGGTTCTTCGGGTTTAATAAGCAATCAAGCGGACATGATATGATATTTAATTACTATAATTAATCACAAAAAATCAGTTAAATTTGCTTTTCTCTCCCATTGAGTTAAATCGTATCTGGGTCAATGTTCAGTTCTCGCAATTTGGCTGCTAGGCGTTCAGCACGTTGTCTTTCTTGTTCTGCGACTTCTTCGGGTGTGGGAATTAGATTTCCTTCCGCAGTGAAATAGCGCAATTTATTTTCATAAATACCCAAGTACAAATTTAACTGCTGACTCCACATCCATCCTTGAAAATTAGGTTCTATCGGTTCATAAGTACCGCCAATCAAGATAAAGCCAGCAAATTCTAAATTATTGGGATCGAACCAAAAATATTCTGGTGTGCGAAAGATATCTTGAAAAATTTGTTTTTTCAAACCTTTGTCAGTTGCGGTTGTAGAATTAGAGAGAAGTTCTACAATTATGTTGGGATATTTCCCGTCTTCTTCCCAAACAACCCAACTTTTACGAATTTTGCGTTCACATCCCAGCACGACAAAAAAATCTGGCCCCCGGAATTCTTCTGATCTCTTCTGGCGTTGACTGTAGTAAATTGTTAGATTACCCGCAGCGTAAAAGTCATTGCGATTTCGCCAGCACAATTCCAAAGATTGCAATAGCAAAATTATTTGGCGTAGATGTAATTCGCTTTCCAATGGTGGTTCGTCACTATCTAAATCCCCAAGAGGAAATATTACATCATTTGGGAATTCAAAATCTTTGGCGGCGGACATGGCTGCAAATTTTGGCGTGAGATAGGTTATATAAACTTACCGTAATCTAGGTTTGTTTTTCCAGACGCACGATCGCATTATAATCGGGTACACCTTCAAGCGATCGCTTAGTTTTATCTAGTAGCACATTCCCTTCTGGCCAATGTACTTGCAAGTTTCCTGACTGAATTGGCGCAATATAGACTTGACATAATAACTCGCCTAAATCATTCTTAAGAATGACGCGATCGCGATCTTTTAAACCCAACTGTACAGCATCAGCAGCATTCATTAGTACCGCCTCTCGCATCGCCCCAGTAATTGCATCCTTGCGTTCCTGCACCATACTATTAAATTGTTTACCTCGGCGCGTTGCTAATAAAAAATAACCTTCAGGTAATTCTCTTTGGCGTGGCAATAATACGCCAAAGTGTGCCTTTCCATCCGCCGTTGGGAAATTCCAACCAAAGCACAAATGTGAGCCACCATATTGAAATTGATCGCCAGCTTGCTGTAAGTGTTGAATACCGGCATATTGGGGGACAACTTGAGCAATTTCTTGACGGATAGCAGCTGTGTCAGCAAAAGCTAGCTTATCTGCCAAATCTGGTTTTACCCGCCTTGCTAATTCTAAAAACACTTCCCACTCTGGACGCGCTTCTCCAATGCGCGGCCCCGGAATTTCTGGACTGAAAATTACCCGGCGTTCGGTGTTAGTTTCTGTGACTCCTCCTGGTATTTCGTAGCGAGTCGTCGCAGGTAACAGCACCACAGTATCAGCAGGTTCCACTAACATTTGGCTGGAGAGAACAATATCCATATGTACCCGTAGGGGTATTTGCTTCAGCGCCGCTTCCACATAATCTGGTTCTGGCAGTACTTCTAAAAAATTTCCACCCACAGAAACCAACACTTCTATTTCTCCTTGATGTGCGGCGTTAATCATTTCTGGAGCAATTAAACCTTTACTTGCTAAGCACTTCAAAGCCCCAATGCTGACTCAATTGGGCAGCATTTTCTGGGGTAATAGGTTTACCACCAGGAAAAACTGTCGCGTAACATCCCATCTCTGCACCACCCTGCACCCCAGAGTGGCCGCGAATTGGCATTAAACCGCAGCCTTCCCGACCTACAAATCCTTTGGTGAGAGCTAGATTAATGATACTTCGCACGTTATCTTCACCGCATTCATGCTGAGTAATACCCATACTCCAAACAAATACGGCTTTATTCGCTTCTTTGACCATTTTGGCAAAAGCGTACATTTCTTTGCGGGATGTTCCAGAAAGCCGCTCTAATTCTTCCCAAGATTGGCTTTCTAACGATGCTTTGAGTTTGGCAAAGCCATCTGTGTATAAATCTATAAATGACTGGTCTACCCAGTTGTTAGCAATTATATGTTTAATAGTGCCATTTAAAAATGCGATATCCCCGCCCATGTTGATTAAGAAGAAGTCTTCGGCAAACTTTGTACCGAAAACGGCACTTTCTATAATTGAAGGAACCCAGTAGCGCTCCATTCCCGGCTCGCGGTAAGTATTAATAACTACAATCTTTGTGCCAGCTTTTTTAGCATAATGGAGATACTTAACGGTAACAGGCTGATTATTGGCAACGTTAGAGCCAATGAAGACTAATAAATCAGTACCAATCCAGTCTTTATAAGAACAGGTGGTAGCCCCAGCACCCAAAGCAGCTTTCAATCCTGCTGTACTGGGAGAATGGCAAATGCGGGCAGCGTTATCAATATTATTGCTTCCCATTGCCCGCACAGCTTTTTGGGTAGCATAATAAGTTTCGTTGACAGTACCGCGACTGGTAACATAAAAACTGAGGTGGTCTGGTGTAGTGGAGTGGATGCGATCGCTAATTAACCCTAAAGCTTCATCCCAACTCACACGGCGAAAGCCTTTTTCCCCTCGTTGACGAATCATCGGGTAAGGAAGTCTTCCCAAGTTGCGTAATTGGGCACTTTTTTGCTTTTGCAACTGCGAGACATCCGCCAATAGTACAGGGTCAAAAGCTGGCATCGTATTCATCTGCAACAACCGCAACCGAACATTGCAGAGATGAATCCCATCTAATGTCCAATCCTTCATCCCGGTTGTTCCGAGAGCGCAACCATCGCAGACACCTTTATTTAGGATATTCCACGTGTATGGTAGTTTCTTACGAGATAACCAAATTGCGCGAAATACTTCCCAGTAGTTGTTGGGGTACTGTTCGCCAATGCCAAAGGGTTTCCAACTTGCCCAGTGCTGGGGTGTCCAGTGTTTTTTGGGTTTGGGTAACATGAGGCAATATGTGTAAGTTGCTGGATTCTCTTAGGCTATCGTTTTGATTACGAAATGAGTAGCAGACAGTTAAAAATCGTTCGGCGTTGCTGAATATGCCAAAAGGAGAAAGTCAAAGCTGTTTTTGAGAAATAAAAAGCTGCTTTTGCTTGCGGAATATACCGAAATGAGGGATAAAAAGCTGCTTTTGCCTGCTGAATATACCAAAATGAGAAATCAAAAGCTGCTTTTGAAGAAGAAAAAGCTGCTTTTGCTTACTGAATATACTGAAATGAGAAATCAAAAGCTGCTTTTGAAGAAGAAAAAGCAGCTTTTGAGAAAGCAATTGCAGATTTTGCTGATTGAATTTAGTCAAAAGATGAAGTTCAGGTAAGTTAACGTGAGTTCGACAAGTCTTATTTGACCTCTCTCCCAACCCCTCTCCGACACGGAGAGGGGAGCAAAAAGCTTAATTTTTCGTTGCTCCTCCCTTTCCGTTTCGGAGAGGGAGGCTGGGAGGGAGAGGTTCATCGAACTCACGTTAAGTTATTGAAAGCATTCCTTGAAAAAAAGAAAGGCGATCGCTCTTTGCTAAGAGTCTGCGTAAGCGCAGCTAGGCAGCAGACATCGCCTTTGTGTCAACCTTCAATCAATCTTCTGAAAATTTATACACTAACAGGTGTTGGCGTTGCTTTTGATATCCCCAACAAATTGAAGATTAATTTGATTACTTCTGGGTGTCGTAAAATTGCGTTATGGCTTAAATCAATCCCTTTTTCTACTAATTCTGGAGGTTCAGTCCCTTGAGGTTTAGCAAATGGATGTGCAGTTATTGTTTGCTTTGGTACATCTCGGTGTAGCTGCCATCTCCTAAAGTATGCCAAGCTTCCGTATGCAACTACTCCATCTCCTGAATTAGTGACTCCATCCTCTGATATCAGTTGTTGTGTTGTATCCGCTTTTTCCAATCTTACTCCGTTGATGACAATGAAGTTTCCGTCCTCCACAGGCTGTTCGGGTGTACCTAAGTAACTTGCTACTTTGAGTTCTCTTTTTTCTTGATAGTAGTATGCTCCTACTGGTGTGTTAAAACCAGTTGAATAAATGACATCAATGTTCTTGATGGGTGGGCTTGTTACCGCTTTACTCCCAAATTCTCCATCACTGAAATTCGGATCTTGTTCATAATAATCTTTGATATATTTCAGCGTCGTACTTTCGGCTCCTCCAAGTCGTAATATCTTTTCGGTTGTTTCTGCTCTAAAGTCACCGGGAGCGATCGTCTGTGATTCACCAACACCTTCATTTCTGATAAACGAAAAATCTGTTGTGTTGAAATACTGGTACTGGGCTGTTGTTACTGGCAATAGCGAAGGAATGCTAGAAAAGGATTGTAATGCCTTTTTAATGCCCGATAAACTTGCCCCTCCCAAATTAAATCCATCATCTGTTGACAGCAGACGAATTGCTAGTGGCGCACCTATCCACGGTGGGCTAACTGCTATGTATCGTTCTATATGTTTATCTATCCAGGCTTGTCCTGCGGAGGGATCGTTTTTGATCCACTCTAAGAAATATTGCGTCACCCTATTTCCCATACTGTGGGCTATTATTACCACAGGTGTAGCTGGCTTAAGTATGAGTGGTTTAGCTTTGTATAATTCCTCTATAGTACTCTTGAGTTTAGAGAAATATTGATATCGCTGTTCCAAACCTGTTGGACCTATTCGCCAATCATAAGGAAGGGCTACCAAATTTGCGGGCAAGAGAGCTGCTTCGCCTCGGTACTCATCAGTGTCTAATAACGCAGTTACTAATTCTGAAAAGTAATTCACTTTTTGCAAACCTGCGTACAATTCTTGAAGTTCTTTTCGATCTTCTTCAGGAGTGAGCGGGTTGTTTATTCCGAAAAGTATAGCATCTAGCTCACTTTGAGAAACAGCTAAATTTTTAATCCCCTGTATTCCATCTACAAATCGATTAAATTGAATGTTTGGGTCATCTTTTGTTAGCGGCGGATTTTGGTCTGCTTCTACTTCTGGGGTTATGCCATTAATATCCTTCAATTTCAGATTCTTTTTCCAATTTGTTACAACAGGATTTTCGGGAGGTTGATCTATTGTGACAGGATATACTGGTGCATTAAGTCCGACTATATTTGATGGCGGATATTCTACCTCTGTCTGTTCATCTACTTTATGAATTGTTTGACCTGGTGGTGGTGGTGCCATATCTTGACCGACCCACAGTTTACCGCCTGTCACGCCTTCTTCTGACTGATTTTTATTATGTGTTTTTAGCCTCGATCCTGCTAGTCCTGGAATCAATATTACGGGATTAACCATTTGTCTTTTCCTTGCTTACCTGAATTTACACAGATTCAAACTTGAAAACTGAGACGTTTCTTTTTGCTGTTGGACAGGAATGCTATTTGATATGTAGGGCTTTGAATTTTGTTCTTGACCCACTATGCCGACTGATATCATATCCGGTTGAAAACTTCTTATTAGAACTGACGCATAGATGCAAAAACACATAAATGCGCAAGTATTTTAATAACTAGTAATTACCGTAATTGATATGACAATAGCCACATTAAACTTCACTATCTATTAGATAGCTATCAAACTAACCGCTTTTTATAGCTTGGTCGTTAACTTGATAAAACCATGATTTTACTGAACTTGCAAGCAGATAAATATAAAAGACAATTACTTAAACTTTAAAAAACTAAATAATAGCAACTGTAATAACAAGTCATAAATTTGACTTTGTAACTATGTAATTGTTCTTGTCTCATCTTCCCAAGCTGCACAGCTTATTTTAGCCTGTAGAGCATATAAAAAGGGCATAAATACTGTCTAAAGTGGTTACTATATATTGTTACTATTTTTGCAACTTCCTAAATATAAGTAAATTTTTATACTAACTTTTTAGGAAGTATAAAAAAGTGAGGCAGACAGTTAAATAACTACATTAAGAGACAGTTAAGACAGTTAAGACAGTTAAGAGAATTAAAATGGTTAAAAAAATTAATAAAAGAAAAGATTAATTGTTTCTTTTTTACTTTCGACAGAGAATATTTTATAAATCTTTAAAGCAGTAGTTGAAATAAAAATCCCTGCCACGGATAGTTGACAGGGATAGCAGTTTTAAGATATGGCTTGTCTCTTAGCTAACAAAATCTTTGTGGGCAGCGACAAGCATCTGAGCCTGTCTTAAAACGTTTCCGAATAAATAAAAAGGAATCTGCCAAGCTGCAACGGTGACTTCTTTGACTATATCCTGTACGCTAATTGCAATTAATTCATGCTCTGGCGGCTCTCCCTCAACAGTACCAGACCAAGTAAAAGCTAATAAGAAATCATCGTCTCCAGGCAAGGATGCAATCAAACATTCTTCTGGTGTTGGTTCACAAATAATTCCATAATCATTTGCAAGTTCTACTAATCTTTGAAATTTGTTTCCGTTTGTCATTTGTTCTTGGGACGTAATTGAATCTTAGTTTTAGAAGAAATCATATTTTTAACTCCAGAACTCAAGTGAGTTGCTTCATAGCAGAAATTACGAATTATTAATTATTCGTTGAAATTATGAGTTATTGGAGTTAGATCGGGCTTAAGTCCAAAATATTACCGCGATCGCTTGGTTGTATCAGCAACAATTGTTACTGTTTTAGAAAAAGCTAGACTACCTAATTTTTCGGTTTATCCTATTTACATACACCTCCCTTTGTTGCCATTTCAAGATTGATACCTTAATCTCACCCCAGCTCGACGCAGTGCATTGAGAATTGCGTTAGCTTTTGGGGGAACTGCTGTAAACCGAAGTAGAAAAAGATGCTCGTCAACATGAGACTGTTCAATCACCTTGGCGTAGATATCTTCTTCTGTAGCCATTTCTGCTTCAATCAATAACTTGAGTTTGAGATTACTCAAGAGTTCTAAAGAATGTGGCGATTGCAGCTGCGCTCCTTTTTCTGAGAGGCTAATCAATTCCCCCATAAATACTGTTCCTACTGTATGTTTCCCCTGCAAAATGGAGTATTCTACAGACACTTTTTGAGTCAGAACAATTATGTCTTCGTCATATTTAGGCAAGAATAAATTATATTTACCGCCAATGCCACGAATTTCACAAATTGTCACAGGGTGTTTTATTCCCTTTGGTTCTATTTGTAGTTTCCCAGCAATTTGGAGGTCAATATTGGCATCCTTACAGGTATTTTCGGAAATTAAAATTTGTCCTCCCACTGTATAAGACTCAATTCGAGCGGCCAAATTAACATGACTGCCAATGACTGTATATTGAGCGCGTTTTTGAGAACCAACATTCCCCGCCACAGCCTCGCCTGTATTAATACCGATTCCCATTTCGAGGATTGGGAAATTCATTTGCTGATTTTGTTTGTTCACTTGCTCCATTGCCAATTGCATGGCAATAGCACAAGCGATTGCTCGTTCAGAATCATCTTTGCGACTAATTGGCGCACCAAAAATCACAAAAATACCATCACCCATAAACTCATTAATCGTGCCTTTATATTGGTTAATCACATCTGTCATTGTTCCCAAATAAAGATTCAAAATCTTTACTACTTCTTCCGGGGGCAATTGTTCGGAAATAGCCGAGAATCCTCTTAAATCAGACACAAGAACCGTAACTTTTCGGCGTTCTCCTCCTAGCTTTAATCCAGAAGGAGTTTCGAGGATATTGGCGACGATTTCATCAGTTAGATAGCGACCGAGGGTTTTTCGCATCTCGGTAGCACTTTGAGCAATATACTGAGTAAGTGCGATCGCAGAACCAACAAAAGCCAGCATTGAAGGGATAACGGGAATCCACCAACCAGCCAAAAACGCCAAAAAGCTGCCACCAATTAAGCCGCCGCCTACCAACAAAACACTAACAGCCATGAGGTTTTTCTGGTTGCTACTGTGGCGTTGCAGCCAACATAAGCTAGCACCAATAATTGACCAAATCAAAATTGATAGCCATTCTAGCGGCTCAGGTAAACACTTAATCAGTGGACGACCTTCCATTGCCGCACTTAAAATTTGACTAATCAAATTAGCATGAATTGTTACACCCGCCATTCGTTCCGGGTCAGTCAAGACATTACTGCTGTAAGGCGTATAGAATAAATCTTTCAAACTCTCAGCGGTAGCACCAATTAATACCACCTTATCTCGCATTAAATCTCGTGGGATGCGGTTCTCTTGCACTTCGGTAAGAGAGACTTTAGTAAACTGCTGTATCCGTCCTCGGTAATTCAACAGCACTTGATAACTCCCCGCATCGGCTCGGACGTAACCTCCGTCATTAGCTTCAAAAATTGGGAAAACACCCCGATTTAACTGCAAGTAATTAGAGTTAGTTGCCGATGGCTTGGCAGTAATACCTTCAGGTTTCAAGTACAACAATGCCAGTTTTAGCCCAAAGCTTTCCAGAATCTCATCATGATTTAAATTTACGTACAATAATGCTCGTCGAATTTTGCCATCTCCATCTATGGGTAAATCATTCGACCCAATTTGATTAAGTTTCTTCAGTTCTGGAGATGAATCAACCGCCGAACTATCAATCGTATCAGAGACTTTTTGGACTCCAATCAAATTAGGAGTAGACTTAAAAACCTTAAGTAAATCTTGATAACCGGGATTGACGGGTAAATCACGATAAATATCTAAACCAATCGCTCTGGGTTTTTGCTGTTTGATTTTCTCTAACAAACTAGCAAGTTTTCCATCAGGCATAGGCCATTGTCCCTGCTTGCGGACATCTGCCTCATTAATCTCAACTATGACAATGCGGGTATCAGCCGACTCTTGTGAACGGAGGAGAAAAAATTGATCTAGTCCTGCCAATTCCAACAATTGCAGTAATCCAGTCAAGCGTAGTGCAATCACCAGAGCTGTAATATTGGGAACAGCAAGTAAAACACCCCGCCATTGCCAGATGTGCGGTTTCAGCTTTGCCCACATAATATTTTGTGCTGAGTGCTGAGTGCTGAGTGCTGAGTTAGGAGTTGGGAGTTAGGAGTTAGGAGTTTTCCCAATGTCCAATACCCTTTTTGAATTTTGTGGTTAATTCTTAGATGTGCAACAATCAATCAATGGTTCGGAAGCGATCGCATTCAAACCTACAGACTTGAAAAATTGTCTCCAATCCAGCCTTGCTTTGAAATTATTTGGCTCAGTCCGGCGTAGCTGCACTAAACTAGTCAGCGCTTCATGCCAAATCCCAGCTTCTGCATAGATGGTGGGCAACTTGTACAAATTTGCCTTTGCTAACGCTTGCGACAAGGTTACTTCTGGCTGAGTGCGTTCCACCCAACCATCTACAGTCGGATTTTCACTAGAGTCTTGAGTATTACAAACAATTGTTAAGTACCAGTGATAAGTTTTACCTACAGCAAGTGCAGGGGCACTATCAGGAAGTTTAAAGCTAATAATTCCTGGTTTATTTGGAAGTGTAAAAGAGGTTTCATAAAATATATTCTGGTCTTCAGTCAAGAGCAGAAACTTGGCTGTTTTGAGTTGAGATGGAGGTATATACCAGAAAAATGTTGGATGTTGAGCAAATGTCAACCCTAATTTATCTGGAGGCATTAAGGGAATTATCAGTTTTTTGCCTGTTAGGCAAGAGCTACCACGGGTAGAACCACCAGCACTTGCGGGAGGTTTTCCCCGCTGTGGTGGCTTAAATGTTTGACTAACTTGCCAAGTTTTATTGGCATGGTACGACTGAGCTTGTACCTGTGCTGTTAAACCAGAAAGCAAATACAAAGGTAAGGAAAAGGGTACAAAATATAGAGATGGTTTAATCCCTTTCATATTGATGATGCCTGAGTTCTAGATTAGTCAGGTGAATAAATCAAGTATTCCCAAAAGCAGAGTCAGATTTTCCACTCAACTACAGAACTATTTATTGGGCATTGGGTATGGGGAAAGGGAAAGGAGTAAGGGGAAAAGGGGAAAGATTAAATTTATTCCTTTTCCCTTTAACCTTTAACCTTTTCCCCTACTCCCCTGCCCCCTACTCAAATATATGGTGAAACATCTTCACCGCATTTATCTGCTAAATAGGAGAGGGCGCGGAAACGTAAGCCTACCAGTTGCTCATATAACGGGTTGATTTTACACATCGGTGGTATATGCACAATCTTGCGTCCAAATAGGGTGACATCCCGCTCAAAAGGGCACTGGGCAGGAATCATTTTACACAAAAAGCGGGCTACTCTTGGGTCTTGGATATCTAGCCCATCGAGCCAGTCTTGCAGGGGGTGTAGGGCATTAATTTGACGCTTTGTCAGCCCAGGGCTGGCAATAGTGGGGGTAATTTGCTGTGGGTATTCCAGAGTTTGGCGAAGGGCTTCGAGTAACTCCTCTGGCTGTTCCAAGGCTTGGCAGAACTGTTGCAGAACCTCATCTTCGCTGGGAGAATAAGTACCATCTGCGATCGCTACCATTATCGCTGTCCTTAAGAAATTTTCTGCGGCTGGTGTACCTTTACCCAACGCTGCGGCTAATTCCTCTGCGGTAATTACCTCTAGTGAATCGAATTTAATCTTAGGAGCTAATTCATTTTCGGTGATGCTGGCAATTAATTCCTGTTCTTGGTCATCAAAATTACCATCAGCCCAAGCAATAGTAAGCAGTCCACGCAACCAAGCGGCAATCTGTTCGCTGCTGTAGGGGGATTGAACGGTACTTGTCATAAACTCACGTCTCAAGCTTTCCTCAGTCACTACTACGCTACCCTACCCAGTGACTATGAAGATAGTAGAAGCAACACAGAAAAATAAATCAGAGAAGTTTTCAAATCGCAACAGTCGGTCTTAAGGTAAAATCCATTTGTACCGTTATTGAGAATTTTTCTGCTTAAAGTGAATTCGATTGGAGTATCTCAAATATTTATAAGGTTCAAGACTGTAATTTGCGCTACAGAGTGATGGAGTTTTCTAAGTATGCGAACCTGCCAGCTAAATATCGCCGACGCTTTTCTCTAATGAATCGTTTACTGATGTTACTTCCTTCTCTATGGGATTGCGATCGCTTGGCATTAGTTAAATTAGGTTAACTCTAAAAAATTAAGGTATATATTAATGTTTTTCTTTGGCATTGAACATGAAGTCGCTTTCTTAAACAAAGAAGGAAAGTTTGCTGATTTTTTCCACACAAAATTTGCTGATTTCAATCAAATTATTGCAAGGCTACCCACATACCCCAGTGACTATCCTCAACTCCGCGTCGGCGATGCGGGTATTAAAATGAAGAGATGGTACATTGAGGGATTTGAAAGATTTGCGGATTCTGATGAAGTGATAGATTGTCATGTTAAAGGTATTGAGATTAGAACAACTATCCATTCTAATATTCAAGGCGCTATTACTGAATTATCAGAAAGTTTTGACTTGCTACGTAAGGTTGCCGCTGACTTTGGCTTATCACCAGTTTTGGTTAGTTTCAATCCTTACAATCCAGCTTTTGAGCCTCAACCCCCATTAAACGATTATGAAATCAAACAGTTAGAAGCTTATCCTGACGAACAAACTGCGAATATTCACATGGTATCTTATGGGCCAGATTTAAATATTTCAGTGGCAGATTTGTCAACTGAAGATGTGATTGATATTGGCAAAAAGTTAACTTATTACAGTCCCTATATCGTTCCTTTTAGTTATAGCTCTCCCTTTTATAATGGGGGTTTATGGGATGGACTATCGGTACGAACATTTATCAGAACTGGAAAAAGACCAGCTACTCTGGTTTTTGTTCAAAAAGAAGAACAACTGATTAATAGCACACCTTCCTTAACAAAAATTGCCCGCATTCCGGCGGAAGTGGGACGCATCGAATTTAAGGCTTGTGATAGCTGTGATGATTTTTTCATCTACGCAGCTTTGCTGGCATTATTGAAAGGTTTGGTATTAGATAAAACCTTGCCAGGTAGAGCAACTGTACCCGATGCAGCCTTACACCAACTTTCCGCAAAAGAAGCATTTGACAACGAAGATATTTTTGAGAATGCCACAAAAGTCTTGCAAGCAGCCGAAGTTGCTTTAGGAGACGATCCAGATGTTCATTATTTGACACCATTAAAAGTGCTACTGGCGAAGCGAAAAACAAGATCCCATGAATTAATAGAAGTGTTCCATCGGGTAAGTTCAATAGAAGAGGTAATAAGGCAGACTTATCAAGTTTAAAGCAAAGATTTATTTTTCTCCTTTTATGAAAGGGGATTAAGAAGAATCTTTATATAAATTGATACTTTACAAATTTACTCTCAAGTGCATAATCATTAAAATTCTTGGAATTGGATAAAGTCAAGCTNAACCGAACANNNATAGTAAAGCCATTACTCTGCCAAAACNNNATTAAGTCGATATACCTAGAGGATGATTTTATTGCAACTAAAGATGCAGTAAACTTCATTCTAGAGATTGATGCAGACGTTCGCTTTTTCAGAGTAAAAGTGNNNACAGGGAACCTGAAACGAAGAATTTCAATTAGAAATCTAATGATTTTGTGAAATCTAATGATTTTGCTAAAGAATTAAGGTGGTATTTGCTTATTATCCCTTACTAATCCGATGCAGAAAGACAAAAGAAATTTCTTCGTCAGGTTCGTTTTTCAAGAACTTCTAAATTGACGCGGAGCTTGCCATTTTTATCATTGCTTAAAATTGTTAAGTAAAGGTATATGCTTCGCTCTTTTAGTATAAAGTTCTGCGTTGTTAAAGCTGTTATCGAGGATTTCAAATGAAGACAATTGCTTCTGTTTTATCTACTTTCCGTCCAGTACGTTTTCTAGTAGTGGCTTTTACTTGCGCCATAGTATTATTCTCTAATGCTTTTCCTGCTTTTGCAATTGATAGTTACCAAAGTAACCCCACCGAAGGTACTACACAACTGCTTGAAATTCAGCGCAAAACTGACGAAGCTGCTAAAGAACCACCACAAGGATTGAAACAGGTTCAAAAAGAGTCTAATAAAGGACTCAATGAGGTTCAAGGAGCAGCTGATATTGACAAGCAAAAGAGTCCTGAAAATTCTCAGGGTGCAAAATCTGTGGAAGAAAAAGCAAATAATTTGTTAGACAAAATTACAGGTAAGTAACAGAGTTAATACCTTAGTAATTTTTCATTAATAATGGGTGATTGCTTTTACGCAATCACCCATTATTATTTATAATAGTAATATCTCTATTTTTTTAGCTGATAAAAAGCAAGGATATATAGCTAATTGATATTTATAAATTATCGTCAGAATTCAGCACCCAGGTGGTCGCCGAGCCTGTCCTGAGCGTAGCCGTAAAGCCTGCGGCACAGCTACGCTTCGGGCGCAGCCTCTCGTAGAGAAGGGCGTAGCCGAGGTGAGTCAGGAGTCATAATTTATCATGAATCTAGAATGATTAGTATATTTATTCATCAAATGCTCTGCTGATTCTTTAACTATTCTGAATCCTGAGTTCTGACTCCTGAATTCTTACAAATTATCTATCGACCGAATAGTACTACCTATTAAGGCATAGGTATAACTATGTAATGTAAGAATTAATCTAAACTCATAATGTTTCCTTTGGTTGATGTGGATGATGGGGAAAATTTGGCAAATTAATAAATAAGTTTGCTTAGGGATGGAAAATAATGCGTGCGATAAACATTGGTTTGACCGAAGAACAGCGTCAAGGTGTAATTAATCTGTTGAATCAAGATTTGGCAGATGCCTATTTACTGTTGGTGAAAACCAAAAAGTACCACTGGGATGTCGTTGGTCCTCAGTTCCGCTCTTTGCACCAGCTTTGGGAAGAACACTACCAAAAGCTGACTCTAAATATTGATGCTTTGGCAGAGCGGGTTCGTGCTTTGGGTGGTTATCCAGTTGGCACATTGGAGGGATTTCTCAAGCTTGCTACCCTCAAGGAACATGCTGGTAATGTTCCCACAGCAACAGGAATGGTGGCTAATTTAGTGGACGATCACGAGCAGGTTATTCGTAATTTGAGAGATCATGTGGATCAGTCTGGTGAAAAGTTCCACGATCAGGGAACTGCTGACTTTTTAACTGGACTACTCGAACAGCATGAAGAGATAGCTTGGATGCTCCGTTCATTTATTGAAGGCGAGGCAATAGATGCAGATGGTAGAAAGCCAGCAGCAGGGGCTAAGACTCCTGTAGGTGTATAGCTGATACAGCACTGACAGCTATTATGCAATACAGACCGCCAGGGAATAGACCGCCAGGGAATAGACCGCCAGGGAATAGAATTCCCTGTCTAATGGTGCAAGTCCTCTAGAAGAGGACTAGAAAAACTTGGGTTAAAGCACTGACAGCTATTATGCAATACAGTACAGTTTTTCTTCTTGCCCTTTTCTATCATAGCTTTCAGCTTTGAGGATGTACCTCATAGCTGCCGTAAGTGCTGTAACGTCTGAGTTGAGGATGACTATCTGTGAAACTAGTTAAAAGCAGGAATCAACCCTGCTTTTAAGTGGTGTAAAAGAATTAATCTGCCTGCATCTACCTCTTCACGATGCCAATTTTGGATTTTGGAATTGAAAATTGGTTTTAACTTGACGCTAGTGGCCTCAAGTTGGGAGACGCATCCATGCGACTAGCTCTTTTATGTCGGAGAACCCGTCCACCGCGTGGTTTTCCGTTATGAGTGCAGTCAATCTAACTCAAATCCAAAATTGATTGGTCATCTTTATTGCAAAAACAACATAATACAGGGAGTTTTTAAGTGCCAGAAGTATATAAAGCAGAACGTACTATTTCTGCTGTATTCAAAGAGCAGAAGCAAATTGATGATGTAATTCGACGTTTATTAGACAGGGGTGTGCCTAGAGATCATATTTCGGTCATGGGCAGAAATTTCCAGTCGGAAACGAGAATCGCTGGCTTTATTAGTAAAAAAGATGTGATTCTAGGGGGTTTGAGAACAGGAGCAGTTTTNTGGTCCTTGTTTGGTTCCTTTCTCAGCTTGCTTACGGGTGTAGGCGTATTGTTTATTCCCTTTGTTGGGCCAATTGTGGCAGCAGGACCTATTGGTGCGGTGTTGTTGGGGGCTGCTAGCGGAGCGATCGCAGGTAGTGCAGGTTTAGGTTTAGTATCGGTTCTGACTACTTTGGGGATGCCAGAAGATAAAGCGGCTATCTACCAAACTCGCTTACAAGCTGGCGAATTTTTCGTGATGGCAGAAGTTCCGAGCGATCGCACTGGCGAATTTCAATTGCTGCTCGAAAGTGCTGGTGGCGAAGAAATTAATACGATTGAGAAAACTCTGGCTCGTTCTTGTTCTGGACAGTGCAACAGTCCAGCAGACTTGTCGCCTGAAGTTCGCGCTCATCTTTCTGATGAAGCTCAGAGTACATTCATTGAACGATATAATGCTGTACTCAATGAAAGAAGTGACGAGTTCACAGCCGAACAAGCTGCTTGGGAGACTATTCACCAACAATATGATGAAGATGAAAATGGTGTCTGGTCTAAAGCTAAGGTTAAAGCGTGAAGAAGGCAGGAGGTAGTGTTTCGACTACGCTCAACTGCCGCGTAGTCGAAACTCAATAACCAGGCAGGAGACAGAAGGTAGTCGAAACACTGCCTCTCTTGTTAAACTACCGAGCAAGACTAGATATCATGGATTTATAACAAATAAATTATCCAATATTGTGGGGTGGGCTTTGTGGCTTACCCCACAAAAAGTAAGTATATTAGCAAGAATATTGGAATATTTGTAGATATTTATACGTATTATGGCAAGCGATCGCACTTAGATATAAATTGCCTACTCTGGGACTAGTTTGCATAACTTTGGGTACATTACCGCAAATGCGCTGATACTTTAATTTCCCCTCTTCATAAATTCCGCAAAAACACCGTTACGCTATTTCTGCTTGTGATCAAAACTTAGAGCATCCAGTTTATGAGGGCGGATTTATGACCAACCCTGTAAAGACGGTTATCCAAGTCAATCTGGAGATGGCTCTAGAAGTAGCTCAAGAATTGGAGCAAGCTCCATACACTCAACTCGGTGCTTATTGTTTGGAAATTTTACGGGAAATCGGATGTGGTGGTACTGAACTCCCTGTTAACTTACAAACTCGCGATCAGCAGCTAAACTTCATTACAGGCTTTGCATCTTATGCTTTTGGGGAGGTACAAAGTGTATAAAGCATTAATCGATGATATATTTTCTGATTACGAAGATACAGAAGAAACTACTTTTCCTGCTACAGATGAAGATTTGTTAATTTTAACAGAAAAATTTTTAGGGTTTGAAATTCCCTCAAAGGTTTTCTTACAAGCTATAGCCATTGCTGATTACGACGGTGAAGCTGCTTTTCGCTACGTTGATAATTATTTGACTACTCTCAAGAATAAGAATAAGCGTAAGCAGAAGAAATTACTTGTGTTAGGTTGTTCGACTAGATTTGACAATAATTGATGTGCTGATTCATGAGATAACTAAAAACCAATACGATTTAGATAAGATCATTTGTACGATCGATGTAGAGACGTTGCAATACAACGTCTCTACACATATTTATCCCACAGAGATAAGAAAGAACAATTAGCAATTATCTAGACAAGCATTTTTAATGTGTGCTAATTACGAACTACGAACTTGTACTGAGTTTCGACTTCGCTCAACTACCGCGTAGCCATAAAGCCTGCGGCATAGCTACGCTTCGGGCGCAGCCTCTCCAAGAGTTGTATTACGAATTACGAATTAGTATTACTCTCTCCCAAGACAAACTTGTTCATAGCTTTTACCAGCCATATCCCAAGTGAATTCTGTTTCTACCAGTTCTCTGCCATTGTGAGACAATTCTGAACGCAGATGTGGACGCTCGAATAGTTGACTAATAGCGGTGACGTACTCTGCTGGTTTATTGGCTCGTAATGCCCGTAATGGATGACTAGCAACATCTACAGCTAATCCCTCTAAGCCGCGATCGCTGGCTACTACAGGTATACCAGCTGCCATTGCTTCTAAAGTTTTATTTTTAATACCAAACCCAGTCCGCATCGGTACAACGCAGATGGTGGCTCGATGTAAATATTCTGCCATCGAAGGTACACGCCCTAGCACATTAATTCCTGGTTTTTTATCAAGTGCTAAAACTTCTGCCACTGGGTGAGAACCGACAATATCAAAAGTTGTATCGGGATAGAATTTTTGGATTTCTGGCAAGACTTCGTTGCTGAAAAAGCAGACAGCATCAATATTTGCTAAATTATCCATTGCACCAATAAAAATTAGGCGATGTCCTCCGGGATCGGTGGTACGCCTAGGAAAAGAAACTAAATCTACGCCATTGGGAATAACTGTAATTTCACTATTGGGGTTAAATTCTTGTAGTTGAATTTTATCTTCTTGTGTTGTCGCCACAATTGCCGAAAATTTAGCGCAGTAGTTTTGCTCATAACGCCACAAAAGTGGCAGATTAATTTTGTCTCTGAGTGAATTTTCGGAAATGCCTGTTGCTAATTGGTTCTGACAGGTAGCGTAAACAGAACTATGAACATTAACGATGGTTTTTAGCTGTTTCTGAAAATGTGGCTGCACATAAATCTCATTAACACTATGTTCGCAGGTAATGACATCACATTTTCCCGCTTCCACCCAGTTATTAACCCATGTTTGCATCTCAACTGAGTAGCGGTCAAGTACACTTGGCGGTGTTCCCTGCTGCAAAAATCTCCCAAATCGCTGTATTTTCTTGAATATTCCGGTGGATCGAGAATCTGGCGGGCGTTCAAAAATAACGAGATGATCTACACAATCACGTAATCCTGCTACTTCTGCGTCTGTAACATCACTCTCGCGTTGAGTCACAAGGGTGACATTATGGCGTTGACTTAAGTACTTGAGTAAATTAAATGTTCTAACTTGGGTTCCTCCGCGCGTTGGTGGGTAAGGAAAAGTGGAAGATAGCATTAAAATGTTCATACAAGCGTTTTCAAAAGTTTTTAGTTTAGGCAAAATAGGACGATGCAGGCACAGTCAATTCTAAAGGGTGCGATCGCATCGGAATTTTAATCATAAACTCTGTTCCCTGACCGGGTGCTGAGATACACGTTATTTGACCACCATGTTTAGAAACAATAATTTCCTGGCTAATCGACAAGCCTAAACCCGTGCCTCTACCTACGGGTTTTGTTGTAAAGAAGGGGTCAAATAGGCGATCGCGTACTTCTTCTGTTATTCCGGGGCCAGTATCGCCAATCCAAATAGTCACAAACTCATTGTCAGTTACTTCGGTGCGAATCCGAATCGTACTGCGGCAAAAGTAAATTTCCTGGGGCGATCGCTCTTTATCATATTCCTCCAAAGCATCAATTGCATTCGCCAGTAGATTCATAAACACTTGGTTGAGTTGTCCTGCATAACACTCCACAAGCGGTAGATCGCCATACTCTTTAACAAGTTGAATCCCTAGTTGGTTAGAACTAGCTTTAAACCGATTGTGCAAAATCAGCAGCGTGCTATCTAGCCCAGCGTGAATATCCACTGGCTTCATTTGGGCTTCATCCACGTGTGAAAAAATCCGTAACGACTGAATAATCTCGCGGATGCGGTCAGCCCCAACCTTCATCGAACTCAGCAATTTAGGTAGGTCTTCACTCAGAAATTCTAAATCTATCGCCTCAGCCAGTTGTTGAATTTCAGGTGGCGGTGAGGGAGTGTACTTAGCATAGAGGTTCAAGAGGTCGAGTAAGCCTTGGGTATATTCATAGGCGTGAATCAAATTCCCATAGATAAAGTTGACGGGATTGTTAATTTCATGGGCGACACCCGCCACCAATTGTCCTAGACTAGACATTTTCTCACTATGAACCAGTTGACTTTGAGTTTCTTGAAGTTGGCGAAAGGCAAGTTCTAGCTGATTGGCTTGTTCTCGATAGCGTGCTTCTGATTCCTGCAATGCTTGCTCTGTCAAAATGCGCTCTTGGATTTCCTGTTGCAGCAGATGATTAGATTCTCCAAGTGCAGATGTCCTTTCTTGCACCCGTTCTTCTAACTCAGATGTCAGTTTTAAGAGGGCGTTTTCTGCCTTAGTCCGCTCTTGAATCTCCTGTTCTAGATGCACATTTTGCTCTTGTAGTCTTTTAGTCAGATTTCGGATGCTTAAATGGATTTTGACACGGGCTAAAACTTCTTCATGCTGAAGCGGCTTAGTGATGTAATCCACTGCCCCAAGATTCAACCCTCTGACCTTATCAACCGTCTCAGAAAGCGCCGTCATAAAGATTACGGGGATGTCTTTAGTTGATTCTTGAGCTTTCAAGTGTTCACAAGTTTCAAACCCATCCATACCAGGCATGAGTACATCTAACAAAATTAGATCGGGGAGAGCATATTCGACCTGTTCAATTGCATCTTCGCCATCCTGCGCCACCAACACTTGGAAGCCAGAATCAGCCAAGAAATCAAATAACACTCCTAAGTTTGTCGGGTTGTCATCAACGATTAAAATAATGCCATTTTCGATGTTTAAAATACTCATTAATTTACCCCTACGTTTTTTAAAATTTCACGAATTTTTTTAACTTGAAAACCTTTAGCTAACTGACGCAACTCTAAAGAAAAAGGTGCATATTTTACATCCATTTTTTCCAAACAATCAACTTGTTCTACAATACCTTTAAGATCGCCTTTCATTGCTAAATTCAACAGAATTGCAATTTCGTCTGCGGAGGGAACTACCAATGATTGCTGAGAGTTCTCTGCTTGATTACCTTTAGATACTTTTTCACCATCTTCATAAATCCATTCCAGTTCTAAGTGATACTGTAACTTTTCTAAAAGCTCTGTTATGCGGATGGGCTTAGGTAGAAAATCATTGCAACCCGCCTCTCTACTTTTGTTGAGATCGAAATCAAAAACACTGGCAGAAGTGCCAATTATTATTACATTCTTTAGTTCAGGCGATCGCCTAATGCGGCGTGTAGTTTCAAAGCCATTCATTTGAGGCATCATCAAGTCCATTAAGATACAATCTGGATTTAATTCAAATGCCTTATTAAGACAATCTTGACCATCTACTGCTTCGATCATTTCAAATCCTAAAGGCGATAGCATCTTGACCAAAATTGCCCGATTTTCTGGTCTGTCATCTGCCACGATAACTTTCCGCTTATCGCCTTTAAAACTTTGGATATTTCGTTGCTCTTTTTTGATAACATCAGCGTATTTAGAAACTTCGGGCAAATCTAAATCAAAGAAGAAAATGCTCCCTTTTCCTAAGCTACTCTTAACCTGGATTTCGCCACCCATCATCTGAACTAATTGGCGGGTAATTGCCAGTCCCAATCCCGTTCCTTCTGCTTTGCGATTGTGATCTCCTACCTGCTGGAATGGCAAAAATATCTCTTCTAATTGCTCTGGTGCCATGCCAATTCCTGTATCTTCCACCTGAAACCGAATTTTACCTTCCTGATAGCCGACTTTGAAAGCCACGCCTCCAGTTTCAGTAAACTTAACGGCATTACCCAGTAAGTTAATCAAAGCTTGCCGCAACCGTTTTTCATCAGCCTTGACACCTATAGGAAGTTGAGTAACCTGTTCAAAAATTAAGCAAATACCTTTTTGTTCGGCACGGATACGGCAGATTTCGGCAATGCCTTCGAGAAATTCTGGGAAATGAAAATCCGTTAGGTGGAGTTCCATTTTTCTCGCTTCAATTTTAGAGAGGTCTAAAATGTCATTGATCAGGTTTAAGAGATGGTCGCCACACTGATAAATAATGTTCACACCATCTTTTTGTGAGTTAGTTAAACTTTTTTCACGCTTGAGGATTTGGGCGTAACCCAAAATGCCATTAAGTGGTGTTCTCAGTTCATGACTCATGTTGGCGAGGAAATCACTCTTAGCACGGTTGGCTGATTGTGCAGTTTCTTCTGCTTTTTGCAGATGCACATTTTTTTCTTGTAACTCTAAAGTTCGTTCTTGTACTTTGGCTTCTAAGTTAGTGTTGGCTAATTTTAAGTCTTTATAAAGACGAGCATTTTCAATGGAAATCGCCGCTTGAGAGGATAACAGTTGTAATACTTCTAAGCGATCTGATGTAAATGCGCCAATGGTGAGATTATTTTCTAAATAAAGGATGCCACTAAGTTTTCCTTGATGGATGAGCGGTGTACATAAAACCGATTTGGGTTGATGGGTAGCGATGTATGTATCTGTGGTAAATGTTCCTTCACAAGTTGCATTGCTGAGGACAACATTTTCTTTAGTTCGGGCTACATACTTAATCAGTGAAATTGGTAGCTGCTGACTGGTTGATACTGGAATTTTTTGTAGCACAGTTACATCGGTTTTGTCTACTGCCCCTGATGCTTCTATTAGTAAGTCTCCTGATGTTTCTAAAATTAGGTAGCCTGTTTGAGCGCCAGCATTTTCTAGCACAATTGTCATTAATTTAGCGAGCAAATTGCTCAAAACTATTTCTCCAGAAAGAGCTTGAGATGCTTTCATAACTGTGGCTAAATCCAGCGAGTCGGAAGCATTTTCATCCGTAGAGCTAATTATCCGAGTCGCGTTCGTACTGACGGTTTCTCGCTTTGATATCCGAAATAGTTGGGGATATCTTTTTTCCAAGTCTTTGACTTTTGCCTTCGCTCCCCAACAACCATATCCATAGTAGGCATCGTTGAGATAAGTATTAGCAACTTTCTCTCTACCACAAGCGAAATAGAACTCTGCTGCTAGTTCCGAGGCTAGGGCTTCTTCTTGAATATATCCATGTTCTCTGGCTCCAGTTATTGCTCGGTCATAAAACGCGATCGCTTTGGCATCTTGTTGCAATACTCGCGCTTTTTCTGCTTCCACGAGATCGTATTTATGCTGATAGTTGGCAGGAGAATGCAACGCCCATTGCTTCATTTTTTTCTGCTGCGCTATCACTTGGCTGAAATATTGTTGGCGTAGCTTGCTGCCGTAGGCATCGCTTTTTGATACACCGGAATACAAAGCTAGGAGAGTCAGAGAGGAGTAGAACTTGTGTTCGGCTTTGTACATCAACCCTAGTCCACCTTGTTCGTATTTTTCTGCCAGCAAGGCATTCTCAGCGGCGCGATCGTAATTTTTAAATAAATAACCCAGAATCAGTTTAGAAACATAGATAGGATAAATAGCCATGTAATTATTGCTATTTATCAAAATTGGCAACATTTTATTTTCATCAAAACTTTCGCCAATTAATCGATATGGTTCCGATGTTTTCTTAATTAAATTTAAACCTGTTTGTCGGACTATCTTAGCATAAATTATTTGAAACTCTTGTTTGGTTCTTTGCATCAAAGCAATATAATGTGCCTGTTTTTGGAGAGCTATTTCTAGATTTTCACCGATAAAAAACAAATGCGTACAATAAAAACAAGCCGAATAAGAAGCATATTCTAAATCTCCTGTTTCTAGCCCTCTTTGGACACCCTCAATTAACGGCTCTATAGTATTAATAGCTGGTTCTTTCCAATGCCTGATAAAATAATTAAATGTTTCATAGATTTTCGCCGTCATCTCCTTCGCATTGAATTGATTTAACAGCTTTAAGCCTAGCTGACCAAATTGATAGCCAGAATCCATGTCTTCAAAAGCGCCACATAGGAACATTCCATAAAGTACATACGCATAAGCTGACAGAGGAGAGTTTCCATCTTTGAGACAGAGATTGGTCATTTTAAAAACGACCTGGGGATAAAGTTCGGGTGCTGCAATATAAACCGGAGGAATCAAATTTATCAAAACTCGCAGGGCAGCTAATTTATAAACATCAGTCATTTCTGGCAATTCTATTAAATCCTCAATCCGTTTTCCTCCTAAATTCAATCTAGTCAGTCTTGTTGGGGATTTAGCTGCTAAAGGCAAACCTAGCATTTTCAGCACTTGCAATCCAGTATTTAACGCAGCTTGCATTTGGTTTTTAGCAATATAAAACTGCATTTTTGTCTCATACACCTGGACTCGATCGAGTAGATTTTTTGCTTGTGACAAAACTACATCAGAAAGCATTTCTGCTCGCTCGAAATTAGTGTTGAGAAATTCTACTGCTGCTGTTTCTACATAGAGGTTGAGTGTCATGTCATACTGACACTGCCAACTATCTGCCGCAAGTAGTTCCAAACCTACATTTAAATATTTAACAGATGATTCATACGCTGTTGCTGCTTTTGCTTTCTGTCCAGCTATAAGATTGAGTTGAGCCAGTCTATCTTTTTGAGGCTGTTGGGTAATGAATTCAGCACCAACATTCAGTTGGTTGACAATTTCAAAAATGTTTTCTTCAATGTCCGTTTCTGAGGTATGTTTGAGTAGCAATTCACCGATTTTTAGGTGAGTCTGTTTTTTCTGATCATCTGGAATGAGAGAATAAGACGCTTGCTGCACCCGGTCGTGTAAGAATTTATAGGTGATGGGTGATGGGGGCTGGTTAATGTGCGATCGCCTATTCTCAGTCTCCATTTGTTCTGAGTCAAAAACAAGCGGTGTTTTGTAGGAATTGTTGAGGGGTAGAACCAAACCTGATTGCAGAGCTTCCCACAAATCGGCTGCTGTTTCTGACTGAGATGTTTTATTAATAATCGTCAACATATCTAAAGTAAATTTGTCTCCAATACAGGCAGCCAACTTTAATACGCTCTGGGTTTTTTCAGATAACTTTTGAATTTGACTAACCATCAATTCAACGACATTATCAGTTATATTAACTCCCTGAATAAACTCAATATTCCATTGCCAAAAACTGCGCTCAAAGTCAAAGGATAACAAATTATCCTGATAAAGAGATTTGAGTAACTGAGTTAAGAAAAATGGGTTGCCTTGGGTTTTTGTAAAAACTAATTCAGCTAGCGGCTTTACCTTTAAAACTTCACTACGAAGAGTATCGGCTACTAACTGATTGACATGAGCAATATCCAAAAGCTGGAGGATAATGTTATTTACGATCGCACCAGTCTTTTGAATCTCCTCCAAGGTCTGAATCAAAGGATGAGTGACACTTACTTCGTTATCTCGATACGCACCAATTAGCAATAGATATTGGCTATCTGGGTCGGTCATAATTAACTGGATAAGCTTGAGGGAAGCTGAATCTGCCCACTGCAAGTCATCCAGAAACAAAACTAGCGGATGTTCGGGTTGACTAAATACATGAATGAATTGTTGAAATACCCGATTAAATCGGTTTTGTGATTCTGATGAACCTAATTGAGGAACTGCTAGCTGCGGGTCAATAATCCGTTCTAATTCGGGAATAACGTCTATAATTACTTGACAATTGGAACCGAGAGCATCTATTAGCTTTGATTTCCAAACGGCGATTTGGTCATCGGTTTCTGTTAGCAATTGCCGCATCAAATCTTGGAATGCTTGAATGAGAGAAGCAAAAGGAATATTCCGCTTGAATTGGTCAAATTTACCGGAGATAAAATAACCTCGCTGGCGCACAATCGGTTTATGAACTTCGGAAACTAAACACGATTTACCGATGCCTGAGTAACCAGAAACTAGCATCATTTCTGTAGTACCAGAACTGACGCGATCGAATGCTTCTAACAAAGTAGCAACTTCTATTTCCCGCCCGTAGAGTTTTTGCGGGATGGAAAATTGGCTGTATGAATCTAGTTGACCGACAATAAAGTGGGAAATCTCGCCATCCGTTTGTAACTGAGTCAGACAGGTTTCTAAATCGGCTTTTAATCCTAGAGAGCTTTGATATCTATCTTCAGCAGTTTTAGCTAACAATTTCATTACAATGTCAGAAACCGCTAAGGGAATTTTTGGATTGAACTCTTGAGGCGTTATTGGGTTTTTTGCAATATGGCAATGAACAAATTCCAGAGGGTCAGCAGCATTAAAGGGCAGCGAACCTGTCAGCATTTCATAAAAAGTAACGCCTAAAGAATAGAAGTCGGTACGGTAATCAATTGACCGATTCATTCGTCCGGTTTGCTCCGGTGACATATAGGCGAGAGTGCCTTCTAATAAATTAGGATTGCTGATGCTTTGATTTTCTTTTTCTAACCGCGATGCAATACTGAAGTCGATAATTTTAACTTGCCCGGTTTTTGGGTTAATAACGATATTGTCAGGTTTAATATCTTTATGAATAATTTTGGCTTGATGTAGTTGAGTCAGAGTGGATGCTAGCTGAATGGCTATTGTGAGAAATTCGGTTAATGACAATTGGCGATCGCTAATATACTTTTTCAGAGATTCTGCACCAAAGTCTGCCAAAATTAGGGCTAAACCGTTATGATGATTTTCTAAAGCTAAAGACTTAACAATTCCTTCTATATCTACTAATGTCTGTGATATTTTATATTCATGTCTGAGTCGGGTTAGTTCTTCGAGGCTGGGATACTCGGCTTTCAGGGCTTTAACGATCGCAAGGGTTTGATCTAAATCCTTGGAAGCGCGATAAATAACAGTATCCACACCTTCATGCAGAGCTTCAATAAAGTTGTAACCGGGAAGGACAGGTATCATTTTTCTAAGCTTGAGTAGTGCTTTATTTAGGATTCCCAACCAACCCAAATTTTCTCTAAGGCTAAATAAAGCTCAACATTTAAAAAAATGACTAAAGATCAAAGCATAATCAAACCCAGTCGCACACCCACAGCAACAGCCTCGGTGCGGCTAGAGACACTGAGCTTTTGAAAAATGGATGAAAGATGAAATTTGACGGTATGCTCAGAAATATGTAAACGTTTTGCGATCGCTTTATTTCCCAAGCCTGACCCAAGCATTCCTAAAACCTCTATTTCCCGTGGTGTCAAGCTTTGTACGGGATTCGTTACCACTTTTTCGCGGATAGACAGTAATTCTACAGCATCCGGGTGCAGCACCAGCAAACCAAAAGCGATCGCTTCTACAGCCGCAACAATTTCTGACTCTGTACTATTACTGGGCAATATCCCGCGGATACCAGAACGTAAGGCTGTCTCTAAGTCGATGCTGTCGAGTTCTTCAACAATGACGATCGTTCCTAGTGGGTATTGCTGTTCTTGAATAACCAGCAATTTTTCCCATACCGCTTGTTGAAAATTCCCGCTCAAATCTACCAGCACCACATCCGGCTGTAATTGCCCAACTTCACTCGCCAAGACATCCAAATCGGATGCACTCCCCACAACCGTTAACCGAGGATTGGTAGTTACCACAGCTGATAACCCTGCTCGCACCACAGGGGAAGTGGCAACCACCATCACCCGGATCATGTCGCCTCCACAGCAGTTTTATCGGACTGCACGGCAACATAAATCACGAATTGCTGTCTACCGCGTAAGAGTTGTAGCGGCACAGATCCTTTACTTTCATGGAGATATTTGGTTAAATCATTCATGCTAGTGAATAATCGCCCCGAAACTCCAATTAAAACATCGCCGATTTGCACACCAGCATTTTCTGCTGCACTGTTAGGTAAAATTGACAGCACCAATAAACCCAAGCTACGCCTACTTAAAAGCACAGGTTGCAGTGTAACTCCCAGCCGCGGACGACTATTTCCCTGTAAAAAACGCTCAACGGTGTTGCTGGGAACTGCCACAGCCAAACCATTAGCAATCATCGTGTTAATTCCCACGACAAAGCCTTGACAATCGGCAAGTGGCCCCCCAGAATTACCAGGATACAGCTGCAAATCGGCCATAACTGCTCGTGGATTATTTGCATGGATAATTCCAGTTGTCACAGCGCCACTGTCAGCAAAGGGATTACCCACCGCTAAGACTAATTCACCCACTCGTAGCGCTTCAGAATTGCCGATAGTTGCAGCAGTTAAATCAGTGGCAACAATTTTCAGGGCTGCTAAATCCTGCTGTGGATCGAATTGTGTACGCACCGCATCAAATACCCTTCCGTCTGCTAATTCCACAGTTGCGCGATTGCTGGTTGCCACGTGGGCATTAGTGATAATTAGTCCGTCAGGTTGCCAAATTACGCCAGAACCGACTCCCAGAGAGCCGCTTTTTACTTTGACAGTGCGTAGGCGTAATTTAGCAGCTACCTCTGTCAGTTCCGCAGCGACGTTAGTTAATGTTGTGTTTGCCATGTTATACAGTTTTTGAGCGTGTCAAAGTAAAATCAATCAAACGTTCCAGCAAAAAGGTGCAAGTTCCGAGTTCAGAAGCTCAATGTTCGAGCAAAAAGGTCAAAGTTCCGAGTTCAAAGCTTGAACGTTTGAGCAAAAAGGTCAAAATTCCGCGTTCAAAGCTTGAATGTTCAAGCAAAAAAGTCGAAGTTCCACGTTCAAAGTTTAAACATTTGAGCAAAAAGGTCAAAGTTCCGTGTTCAGAGGTCAAAGTTTTGAGTTCAGAAGCTCAAATGAATAGAAAATTTAGATAAATCTTCACAAAGCTAGTTAAACTCATCCCAATTTGGGATTATTCCTCCTTTGTAGGTCGTTCGCCAACTGTGATCGCTAACTCAATTAACACTCCACCCCGAACAACTTGCACGTTGACAGCTTTACCAATGCGATCGCTACTATTGAGCAGCGCCAACACATCACCTGTGTCGCCCACAGTTACGCCATCGAACGTTACCAAAACATCGCCAAGCAGCACACCTGCATTGTCAGCAGGCCCCGCAGCTTCAACGTTGACAACAATTACCCCAGTTGTCGAACTTAAATTGAGAGCAGTTTTCAGGTTATTTGGTAAACGCACAGGTTGCATTCCCACACCCAAGTAGCCCTTAGAAATGCGTCCTTTTGCTACTAATTGGTCAACTACGCGATCGACTGTAGCAGTAGGAATAGTCAGAGCAGTACCACGCCGCCCCGATGTATTCATGCCTACCACAAAACCCGCCGCATCTACGAGCGGCCCACCTGCAAAGCCAGAGTATAAGGTGATGTCTGGGCGGATGAATTGGTCAATATTCCCGCCATTCATACTCCGCCAAGCACCGCTAACCACACTCACTGCACCCATCGCCGCTCTTAAATCACCTTCGCCACCTCTTGCCAGTCCTAATACCAGATGCCCAACTTTGAGCGTTTTAGCATCGCCAACTTTTGCCACGGGTATTTCTACATTTTCTAGCTTAAAAACAGCTATATCGGTGCTAGAGTCATGACCGACGAGTGTTACTGGTGCAGTACTACCATTTGATAAGGTAATGGTGATATTGTCATAGCGCTGGAGGCACTCATCAGAGGTAACAATAATGCCATTACGCCAGTGAATGCCACTTTGGGAAACACGAGTACCGCCATTTACCGCAACTACAGCACTTCCAGCTTGTTCTACGGTGTCAGCTAAACTGTTTGACAAAGCCAGTAATGAAGACATAAGATTTTTCTGCCAACTTTCTTAGATGTTCATATCGTGCCGTTTTATCAACACAGATGGCATCGGAAAAATGGGGAGAATTCATCCTAGAAAAATGGCTAGGATTTACATCAGCTTTTTGGTCTTGCTGAATAGACATAGGAGTGAAATTAAATATGCGTTATCTAAAACCCTTGTAGAGACCTAGTAATGCTACATCTCTAGATTCTTTTTCAGATTTGAAGCGATGTACATGGTCGGTGAAAGGGAAAATTTCAAGCGTATTGCGTTCTAAGGTGGAATAGCAATGAAATAGGAGATGAACCAATGCACACCGAATCAAGAGAAATCAACCTGTTGACTCCATCTAGAAACTTACCTCTCTATGGCAAAAGAATTTTAGTAACAGCACCGAGAAATTATGCTTATAGGTTATCCGAACAAATCATTAAAAAAGGTGCTTTACCTGTTTTCATGCCTACCATCGAAACCTGCTATTTATCAAAATATACTCAGTTAGATGCAGCTTTAGCCCGCATAGACGAATTTGATTGGATTATCTTTACAAGTAGAAATGGCATCACTGCATTTTTTCACCGCATGAATGATTTAAATATTCCCACCTCTGCGGTGGAAAAATGTCACTTATGTGCTTTAGGAAAAGACGCAGAAAGCTTATTGTCTTTTTGTGGCAAGGTAGATTTAATCCCAACCGAACCTAGCCCAGCCGGAATTGTGGCTGAATTAGCGAAACTGCCGCAAATTCATGAGAAAAAAGTGCTGATCCCGGCTCCAGAGGTTGTGGGTTTGTCTGAGCCTGATGTTGTACCCAATTTAATTACAGATTTGCAACAATTGGGCATAAAAGTAACTCGCGTACCCACATATATTACGCAGGGCTTAGATAAAACTATCTACGGTATGGAATTAAACCTGATGCGTGAAGGAATTATTGATGTAATTGCCTTTAGTAGCACGGCGGAAGTAGAAAGCTTTTTGACAATGGTCAACTCACAAAGCGATTATGAACATTGTGTGATTGCATGTTTTGGCCCTTATACAACTGCTAATGCCCAAAAGTTGGGTATGAATGTCTCTATCGTGGCTAGAGATTATAGTTCATTTGAGGGATTTGCTGAAGCGATCGCAGCATTTTTTACTCTTACTTCCAGTTCAGACTAAGCTTTTCAGGATATAGAATAATCAACCAGATTTCACTCTAGACTAGCTGCACATAAACCCGTAGTATCAAAAATGGAGTTTATATTGAGTTAGGAATTTTTACATGGCAACTTACAACGTTACATTGCGTACTCCAGACGGCGAACACATAATTGAAGTCCCTGATGACGAGATCATCTTAGAGGTTGCTAACAATGACTATGATCTTGACTTGCCCTATTCCTGTAGCGCTGGTTCTTGCTCTAGCTGCACCGGCAAGCTGATTTCAGGTACAGTCAACCAAGACGATCAGAACTTCTTAGACGACGATCAAATTAAGGCGGGATTTGTCCTCACCTGCGTTGCTTATGCCACTTCTGACTGTGTAATCGAAACCCATCAAGAGGATGCGCTTCAAGGTTAAGAGGAGTTGAGGGTTGAGGGCGTTGGTATCAACTTAAGCCCAAACCCTTTTCAAATCTCGTTTCTCTGGATGGAAATGCTGCTCATTAGGCTGCTGCCTCCCTTGCTGGGGGTAGCAGCCGTCCATTGTATAGGTTACTTTAAAAAAAGTATCGAAATTAAGCTGCGATCGCAAGTGGGTGTAGATGTGCAGCAACTTTTTGATAATTTGCATTGTCTAAAAGATTAATCAAAACTTATAACCGCTCTAAGTCTGGATAAAAAAGGGGAAAGATAAGGGGACAAATGAGTTTGTTGTAGGTGCAGAATTATGGAATATCAGCCCTCACCCCAACCCTCTCCCAAAGGTAGAGGGAGTCAAGAAGAAGAGGAAGAAGAGAATAAATATCAACAAGATTTATCTTGTTCCCCTCTCCCAGAGGGAGAGGGGCTAGGGGTGAGGGCAGAAATCTCTAAATTAGCTGGTAGTAACCGACAAATTCCGAAAGTATTATTAGAACGCGCCCGCAAGTTAAGAAAACAACAAACACCAGCAGAAGAAATATTATGGAAATGTTTAAGAAATAGACGTTTGTTAAATATAAAATTTCGCAGACAACATAATATTGGTAGATATATCACTGATTTTTATTGTCACGAAAAATTACTAATTATTGAATTAGATGGTAGTATTCATGCAAATCAACAGGATGAAGTAAAACTACGTCCGTGGGTAGAGAACTTCTAACCTAAACAATTGTTACAAAAATAGTTTTGCAGGTATGAAAATTGATTTTGGTGCAACTGCTACTGATTATGCAAAACACCGCGCTGGCTTTCCCAGTTCATTATTTAACAAACTGTCTGAATATGGTATAGGTTTACCAGGGCAGAATATTGTTGACCTCGGCACCGGAACAGGAACACTAGCGCGGGGCTTTGCCGATAGAGGTGCTGATGTAATTGCCATAGATCCATCAGCCTCACTTTTAGAACAAGCGAGACTGTTAAGCGAAGCTGTCCAACTGAAAGTAGATTATCGAGTCGCAACTGCCGAGGATACCGAGTTACCAGACGCCAGCGCAGATGTGGTGACAGCTGGACAGTGTTGGCATTGGTTTGACCGTCCACGTGCTGTCCAGGAAATTACTCGTATATTGAGAGTAAATGGCTTGCTCGCGATCGCACATTTTGATTGGATACCCTTAAAAGGTAATGTAGTTCAAGCAACAGAACGACTGATCAAAGCTCATAATCCCGCGTGGAATTTGGACGGCGGTAATGGATTGTATCCCCAGTGGTTACAAGATATTGGCGAAGGAGGATTCCGAGAAATCCGCACATTTTCTTACGATGTATTTGTCTCTTATACACACGAAGACTGGCGGGGACGAATTCGGGCGAGTGCTGGTGTGGGAGCCAGTTTGACACCAGAAAAAGTAGAAGTATTTGACCAGGAATTGGCAACATTGCTCGAAACACAATATCCTACACCAATTCTTCAGGTTCACCATAGAGTTTGGGCTGCGATCGCAAAAGCACCACAATCTAATTCGTAATTCGTAATACAACTCTTGGAGAGGCTGCGCCCGAAGCGTAGCTATGCCGCAGGCTTTACGGCTACGCGGTAGTTGAGCGAAGTCGAAACTCAGTACAAGTTCGCAATTCGTAATTAAGAAATGTCTGGAATACACTATTAACCTACAAAACAATTGCACAATTTTAGGAAAAGAACCATGATTGAACTTTACTATTGGGCAACTCCAAACGGTCATAAAATTACAATTTTCTTGGAAGAAGTAGGCTTACCATACACTATAATTCCTGTGAATATTGCGGCTGGAGATCAATTTAAGCCAGAATTTCTGAAGATTTCTCCTAACAATCGTATGCCTGCGATCGTTGACCACGAACCAGCAGATGGAGGCGCACCAATTTCGATATTTGAGTCTGGGGCAATCTTGCTATATTTGGCAGAAAAAACCGGGAAATTAATCCCCCAAGATTTACGTAATCGCACTCAAGTTTTACAATGGTTGTTCTGGCAAATGGCAGGATTAGGGCCAATGGCGGGACAAAATCATCACTTTAGTACTTATGCTCCCGAAAAGATTGAATATGCCATTAACCGCTACGTGAATGAGACAGGACGCTTATATGCAGTGCTAAATAAGCAACTAGCAGATAAAGAATTTGTGGCTGGCGATTATTCCATCGCCGATATTGCTGCTTATCCCTGGATTGTGCCTCATGAACTCCAAAGTCAAAAACTAGAGGATTTTCCTCATGTTAAACGCTGGTTTGAGGCAATTAAAGCCCGTCCGGCAACAATTCGCGCTTACGAGAAAGCAGAAGCATTCAAAACTGAAGCGCTCGATCCAGATAAGTTACGAGAATTGTTATTTAACCAGTCGGCGAAGACTATTCAGCCTTGAGCCATTTGAATTATCTTGTCACTGTGGCGATCGCTAAGTTAGTTCTAACCCAGATCACCAGTTGCAACTATGAGCAAAGATTTCTCACCATCTTCCTTTCCTCAATTCGGCAAAGTTTAGATTTCTCAGCCTCTTAACTCAATAATCTCATTTTGTAGGGTGTGTTATCGCGTCAGCGTAACACACCGTCAGAGAATTTCGGTGAGTTAGGAATAAATTCCATAACGCACCCTATTACAGCAGTTTTCTTTTGTATGAGGTACAAAGTCACTGGTTTTGAGGCAGGAGGCAGGAGGCAGGAGGGAGAAGAATAATTTGATTTGTGAATCCTTAGTTCTGTACCTCATTTAGCTGCAAACTGCTGTAAATTAAAGCTTGTGTATGTGCTGGAAAAAATTTATAGAGTGGCGACAGTCGCGGGAGTTGAGATTTTGCGACAGCGCCAACTAAAAGATAGTGTACCAGATTTGCGGTGGGTATCTGCGGAAACCTTCTGCCTGGTTGTTGAGCGACATGCCCTGAGCGTAGTCGTACCCCTCCGGGGAAGAAAGCTACGCGTAGCGTCCCGTAGGGAAGGGAGCCGAAACATTTACTCCTAGGTGATTGTGGAGTTTCGACTACGCTCAACTGCCACTTAGTCGTATTAAGATTAAATCTGTTGAATAACCCAGTGTTGAATGCTGCTCAACAATTGGGGCGGATTCTAGCAGTTGCAGCCGGGGTGGGCGGTTTCGTGCTGGGAGCAGTGACGATGCTATTATTACGTCGCAGGAATAAGCCACGAACCGAAAGGATATAACCAATAAAGTGGGAAGAAGCACCATTAGCTTTCATCGCCGTTTCAAAGCAACCATAGTAGTTTTATTAGTCTGGGGTGGCGTGAGTTTGCTGCACTGGCTACCAAAAACACAATGGTTGATGCTGGGATTAACGGCAATCCTGACTGTGCAAACGTTACGGATGCTGTTAGCTAAACCAGTGGCAGCAGTGATGCAGAATGAGATTTATTTACCGCTAGTCTCGATTTTAGTTCCGGCTAAAAATGAAAGTCTAGTCTTGGCTGATCTAGTTTACAGCTTATGCCAATTGAATTATCCAAGCGATTCCCTAGATATTTGGATTGTTGATGACGGTAGTACCGATGAAACTTACCAGATATTGAGGGAATTACAAACTCAATTTCCAGCTTTACAAGTTCATCGACGGGAATCAAAAGGTGGTAAATCAGGGGCATTGAATGCGGTGTTTCCCTTTACCCAAGGGGAGATTATTCTAGTCTGCGATGCTGATGCTCAATTACCTACCAATTTTCTCCAGCAAACAGTACCTTTGTTCCAGAAGCAAGCGATCGGTGCAGTGCAAGTGCGAAAAGCGATTTCTAATGCTAATACTAACTTCTTAACCCGTTGTCAGCAGATGGAAATGTGCTGTGATAGCTTTTTACAAACCCATCGCATTGCTATCGGTGGAATGTCTGAACTGCGCGGGAATGGGATGTTAGTTCGTCGGAAATTATTAGAAAAGTGTCAAGGTTGGAATGAGAACACTGTCACCGATGATTTGGATCTTTGTTTCAAACTCTATTTAGCAGGTGTGGGAATTGAGTTTGTTACAGTTCCATCAATTCAGGAAGAAGGTGTAACTACTTGGGAAAAACTTTGGCATCAACGCTGTCGTTGGGCTGAAGGTGGCTATCAGCGTTATCTAGATTATTTTCCGCAAATTCTTACTTTAGGTTGGGCAAAAGAAATTGATTTACTATTATTTTTTATATTGCAATTTCTTCTACCAATTGGACTAATTCCCGATTTACTTTGGACTATATTTTATAGCCATCATCCAGTTCTGTTTCCACTCCAGACACTACTCAGTGTCATTCTGACAATTGCCTTTATTGCTGGACTTTACCAATTTCAAAATTTACGAGGATGGTCTCTGCTTTGGGCAACAATTCAAGGCTCATTATACATGGTGCATTGGATTCCTGTGATGACTGTGACGACTTTAAAGATGTGTGTGCAAAAGGAGCGATCGCACTGGGTAAAAACTGAGCATCGTGGTCAAAATTTTGACAGTGATTCTGTCAACAAATAAAATAACATTTAATATGCCTGCAAACTGCTGTATTCTGTATCGTGCCGTTATCAGTCGCGTAGAACCTGATAGAATATTATACCTCGCAGTGCGCGATAGCGTATTCACAGCTTTATTTGAAGAACCTATTGGTACACTTTTAATAGAAAGTGAAAATCTAAATTTACTTGTTTTCAATCCTGAAACTGAGAGGATTATCCAATGGATACCTTAGATAACTATCGACGCATCATCAAAGAGGTTTTAGTACCTTATACACAAATTCCTTATTCCTACGCAGTTATTGAGTGTAAAACAGTCTTTGATAGTGAAAATGACAGCTATTTGCTGATAACTCTTGGTTGGGACGGTGCTAAAAGAATTCACGGTTGCTTAGTTCATATTGACATTATCGATGGCAAAATCTGGGTACAACGGGATGACACAGAAGATGGTGTTACCTATGAATTAGAAGCTGCCGGAATTTCTAAAGATAAAATTATCTTAGGATTTCACCCGCAAAATGTTAGGCAATATACGGGATATGGCGTTGCATAAGTTTAACGGAGGAAATTGGAATAATTAGCGATGCCTACGGCGGTAAACTACGCACTGAGTAAAAGCTGAACATTGTGGTGGAAATTGTTACAGTGATTATGAAAATAAATAAGGTAAAATTTAAAATTAATTATCAAATATTAATGACTTATGGCATGGCAACCAATAGAAGATATATCATCAAGTTGGCAAAGTTTAGCTAGTTCGGAATTACCGCCTTTAGTCACTGTTTGGAATGAGCAAGCAGAGCGGCTTCGGGCATCTGGTGAGTTTAAAGTTTTCATGGAAAGACTACGCCGCGAAATAGCTATTGAAACTGGAATTATTGAGCGATTATACAACATAGATCGAGGAATAACTCGCCTTTTAATTGAACAAGGAATTAACGAAGCTCTGATTCCTCATGGAGCTACGGATCGTCCTGTAAAACAAGTAGTTTCTTTAATCAGGGATCAGGAAACTGCGATTGAAGGACTGTTTGATTTTGTGGGTGGGCAAAGAAATTTATCAACCTCCTATATAAAGCAGTTACATCAGGTTCTAACTCAGAACCAACAATATACAGAGGCTTTAGTTCCATCGACAGGGGAAATTGTTCGTGTTTCTCTCATAATGGGTGACTGGAAGCGTCTACCTAACAATCCTATGAGACCAGATGGCATTATTCACGAATACTGCCCTCCAGAACAAGTGGCATCTGAAATGGATAGGTTGATTGAATTGCATCATCAACATCGAAATCAGCAAATTCCTCCTGAGGTTGAATCAGCTTGGTTGCATCATCGATTTACACAGATTCATCCATTTCAAGATGGAAATGGCCGAGTTGCTCGATGTATTGCCAGCTTAGTTTTTATTCAAGCTGGTTGGTTTCCCCTAGTTCTTACTCGTGATGATCGTGCAGATTACATTGCAGCTTTAGAGCAGGCAGACCAAGGCAATTTGTCAAAATTGATTGCTCTGTTTGCCAAGAGCCAAAAGCAAGCTTTCATCCGCAGTCTTGGCTTATCAGAACAAGTCTTATCAGAATCCCGACGTACTCAGGTTATTATTGCTTCCATTGCTGAAAAGCTGAAGCAAAACCAATCAGCATCTATTCAAGAGCGCAGTCGAAAAGTTGAATATTTTGCTTCAAAGTTATTTGAGATAGCCTCTAATCGCTCACAAGATGTTGCCAATGAAATAAAGTTATCCGTACAAAATTTATTTGATGATGCTGATGCTTTTATAATTAGTGCGCCTGCTGGTGATAGTCGTTCATATTACCACCGCTACCAAATTGTAGAGACGGCTAAACAGTTAAGATACTTTGCTAATCTTCGTAATCATAACTATCATAGCTGGATACAATTAGTTATTAATATAGGAATATCAACAACAATTTTGCTTTCTTTTCATGTTCTTGGACATGAGTATCGTGGCTTGCTTGTCTGTTCCGCATGTGCATACCACAGAGACAATGCAGAAGATGGTGAGCGCAATATTAGTGACATTCAAGCCCTAACAGATTCTCCGTTCCAGTTCTCTTATGCTGATGAAGAGGGTAATCTAACAGAGCGTTTTAAGCAGTGGTTAGAAGATGTGATTGTAACCGGTTTGGAATATTGGAACAAGAGTCTCTGAAAGCAATTTCTACGAGGGGCTACGCCATTTCCAATAAATTCCCAGCCTATAATTACCCTAAACAGATCCAATAACAACCAAAAGGCAACAAAGAATCATGTTGGATTTGCTGATTCAAAACGGGTTAGTTTTCGATGGCTTAGGCTCTCCACCTGTGTGCGGAGATATCGGCATTCAAAATGGACAGATTGTTACCCTTGCACCCTCCTTAACTAACCTAGCGCGTGAGGTGGTTGATGCTTCTGGGTTATGGGTGACACCGGGATTTATAGATATTCATACTCATTACGATTTAGAGTTAGAAATCGCACCAGGATTGAGCGAATCAGTTCGTCATGGTGTTACTAGCGTGGTTATTGGTAACTGTAGCTTGTCTGTTGCGATCGCAGAACCGCAAATCCTGGCTGATATTTTTCAGAGAGTAGAAACACTTTCTCATCGGCTGATTGCAAAATGGCTACAAAAGTCGGTTTCCTGGCAAACACCAGCAGAATATTTACAGCATTTGCAACAGTTACCCCTTGGCCCCAATGTTGCCCCAATGTTTGGACACAGTGCCTTACGCGCTTATGTGATGGGGTTAGAACGCAGTTTAACGGTTCAGCCGACAAAATTTGAACTAAAACTTATGCAGCGCATAGCCAGAGATGCAATAGATGCTGGCTTTATTGGCATTTCTATTGATATGTTTCCCTGGCATCGGATGAGCGGAGAATGGCAAGGCTGCACAATTCCCTCTCAACACGCCAAATTTAAAGAATATGCGATGTTGGCGGATTTGTGTCGGCGTAGCCAACGCGTTTTTCAAGTCACACCCAACTTACAACGACTTGCTTCCTTTGTAGAGATTCTGCGGATGGGTTCAGGGATTGGACAAAAACCACTGCGGCTAACCGTCCTCTCAGCCTTAGATGCCGTACACGATCGCAAACTATGGCGAATATTTTCCCCCTTACTTTTTATTTGGAATCGGCTTCTAAATGGGAATGTGCGCTTTCAAACCCTAACTGAACCCTTCACCATTTACTCAGATGGATCTGTGACTCCCCTATTTGAAGAATTTTCCACAGGCGCACAACTCAATGGCTGTCAGTCACGAGAAGAAAGACAACAACTATGGGCATCGGAAATTTTTCGTCGTCAGTTTCGCCAAGAATGGCTCAGTAAACGGCGTAAATCATTCCATCGTCAGTTAGATTTGATGGAAGTTATTCACTGTCCCGAAGCAAGTTGGCAAGGGTTAAGTTTTGCCCAAATTGCTCGTCAAAAGCAACAAGAACCAGTAGATTTATTTATCTACGCATTACAAAAATACGATACAGATTTACGTTGGGTAGCCACAGGAGCGAACGATCGCCTAAAACCCCGTTTAGCGATGATGAAGCATCCTCATATTTTGCCTGGTTTTACCGATGCTGGCGCTCACGTGCGTAACCTGGGCTACTATGATGGAGCTTTGTCTTTACTCAAACAAGCAGTTGCAACCAAGTTCCTTTCACCGGAAGCTGCAATTTGCCGCGTTACCGGAGAACCTGCTGGTTGGTTTCGTCTTGATACGGGAGTTCTGAAAGTTGGTGCGAAAGCGGATATAGTTTTACTCGATCCCAATGCTTTAAATCAGCCAATTAGCCCGCAGGTGCAGATATCAGATCCGGTTTTAGATGGCGAACCTCGGATGGTTAAGCGTGGTTCGGATGAGATTGTGCAAGCAGTTTATATTAATGGGGTTCGGGTGGTTTGTGGGGGTGAAGTGAGCGATCGCTTGGGGCGTGAAAAATTGGGAACGGTTTTATTTCCTTGTTGAATTATCTTACGCAGAGGCACAAAGAGAAGTTTGAGATTGTACCATTGAATTGCTTTTATCCCACACCAGCAATCACCTGTCCAATATCTTTAGGAGTTGCACCTGTTGCTAACATTGCTCGGATCAACAATTCAATTGATACTGAAGTATCGCCATTTTCAGCTTTAGCAATGCGAGGTTGGCTGGAACTAATCTTAGCAGCAAGTTCACTTTGAGTCATCAATTTTTGCCGACGCTCCTTCAAGTTTTGGCTGAGAGCTAGCTTAATTTCTACAAGAATAGTTTCTTCGGGTGTTAACTCCAAAAAATCTGCAACTGTGCCAATTTTCCAGCCTTTAGATTCCAAACGTTCTCTCTTGGCTTGATCCATCACATTACTCCTGTTGATCGGTATCATATTTGCTCAGACGCTTTTTGCAAACCTCAATTATCTTCTTGGATGTTGTTCTCGTTGTTTTATTAAAGACTTCAACAATCAAGATTGCATCTTCATCAATTCGATAAATGATTCTCCAGTTTTTATCAGCATCTCGAATACGTAATTCATGACAGTGAATTCCTATACTTGGGATAGGGCGTGAATGTGGCAACCCAATTGATTCACCTTCCTGTAATTGTCTGATCAGAACACCTGTTTCTATGCGTGCTTCTTGAGTGAAAGGTGGGGTTTTAACTTCACCATGTAACCAAACTAAAGGTTTACTTTGATCTCCCATACTGTATTTATATCATATCTGATATATCGATATAATATACCGATTAAAGGGAACTTATATTAATGGGATTCAGCTTCTTTGTGTGGGCAAGGTGAGCGATCGCCTGGGGCGTGAAAAGTTGGGAACTGTTTTGTCTCCTTGTTGAAGTATGTCACGCACAGACCAGAGGCGCAAAGATAAGTTTGAGAGTTTAGCATTATGCTAAAAATCTTAGTTCTGGTTCGATAATTAGGTTATAGTTCAATTGAGCAAGAAAAAAGCCTAATAAAAACTTACCTGACAAAAACTTTTTCGAGGTATGTCAGCAAAAACAAAGCATAGACAGACAAATAACTTTCATGTTTACTTTTAGATTCGATACAAAATGTCAGACTTAACAAGTATTGAAAAACTTAAGTTAGAAAAGCTGCTCGAAATGGGTGGTGGTTATATACTAGATTTTTCAAACAGAACCTTTCAGGAATTTATCTTAGAAAGCTTGAACATCGATATATATGATGAAAAATATAATTATCAAAGTGGCTCAAAAGCAAATCGATTAAGAAAATTTTGGAAAGAAGAACCTAATCCTATAGTAGGACAGTTACTAGAAAAATTATTAGAATATTGGAGTACGAAGAAGTTAATAGCTAATCAAGTTGTTAGCTATGAAAATAAAAACTTATTTGACGAATGTGAAAAAATTGCTAAAAGATTAAAAGAAGGTATTACAAGAAAATGTGATGAAGATTATTTAAAGAAAGAGCAATTTTCTTTGCTTCTATCTAAGCTGTTGTCAGAATTCGATAAGTTTGCAGGTTTAACAAATTCGGAAGATAAAAATAAACGAGGATTCTTACTTGAAGATTTACTAGAACGTATTTTTTCTCTTTATGAGATCCCAACTCAAAAGAGCTTTAAGAGGAATGAAGGTGGTGAACAAATAGACGGTGCATTTAAGCTTGAAAGCTGGTACTACTTAGTTGAATGCAAATGGACTCAAAGTCTAACAGATATACGGCAACTTGATAGCCTTTATGGTAAAATTAGTAGATCGGGTAAGCAGACATTAGGCTTGTTTCTGTCAATTAATGGTTGGTCAAAAAATGTATGCCCATTACTAAAGCAGAATTACGATAAATCAATTATTTTGATGGATGGTTATGATTTACGATGTGTTCTTGTCGAGCATAATCACTTGGATTTGAAGGATTTACTTTTGAAAAAGTTGGAGTGCTTAAATTTTGAAGGAGAACCATTTTATAGTGCAGCACAATTATTGGAAAATAACCAATAGTTCTAAATTTGGTAAAAAGTGTGATCGCTGATTAGGAATGTTAGGCTTAATTCGGGATAAAAGTTAGTATCTCTTGAAGTGACTCTATCTAAATAGAGGTTGATGTATGGAATTACGTCCAATTAGAACCCAAGCTGACTATCAGGAAGCTCTTCGAGAAATTGAGTTGCTGTTTGATGCTGTCGCTAATACACCTGAATGCGATCGATTAGATGTGCTAAGTACCTTAGTAGAAGGTTGCGAAAAGGCACATTTTCCTATTGAAAAACCCGATCCTATCGATGTAAAACTCCAGATCGAAAAAGACAAGCTACAGGCAAGCAGTAGTATAAACATAAATAAAGAAACAGAAAATGAAAAAGTTCTATGTCCTCATTGTCAGCGCACTGCTACGAACGGTATTAAATGTAAAGGTATTTGTGTGGCCGATAATGACTATTGATGTATAAAATATATCCCTTTTTCACAAACTCTCTTATGAGTAATATCAATTCTAATCCTCAACAAAGCTTGAGAAATCGGATTAATAATCAAATTCTGGATCATCCTTTTACAGAGTATTGGGATATTTTTATTCTTAAACATCAACATCCAATTAATATTACTCTCCACATTCTAGGAATATTCTTTTTTTACAGTTTACTTTTTTATACTTGGAAATTGCAAAACTTTTGGTTACTCTTAGCCTTACCATTAACTCAATTATTGGGATTAACTGGACATTTTTTATTTGAGCGTAGCCATATTGATTTACAAGATGCTGTATTTTCTTGGCGGGCTTCTTATTGTTTAGGTAAAATGTTATTTAGAATTTTGACGGGTAAATATCGAGATGATATTCGCCAACGGCAAGAAATATTAAATAATTATCTATCAAACAATTATGCAAATATTCAATAATTGGAATGTAATTGCTAAGGGTTGGTATATTGCCTGTCCTAGTGATGAAATCCCTAAAAAAACAGCAAAATCTGTAGAAGTATGCGGTCATAAGATTGCCATTTTTAGAGGTGAAGATGGGCAAGTACGGGCTTTGGATGCTTACTGCCCTCATTTGGGGACAGATTTAGGAATTGGGAAGGTTGATGGTAATTGGATTCGTTGTGCATTTCATCATTGGGCATTTGATGAAACAGGAATTTGTCAAAATATTCCCTGTCAATCAGAAATTCCTAGTCAAGCTAAATTACAAGCTTATGCAACAGAAGAAAAGTATGGATTTATCTGGATTTATCCAGATGCTAAAGCACCAGAGGGAGTGGCTGATTTTGATGAATTGAAAGGAAAAGAAATTGTTGCAAAAGCTGATATTGCATTTGAAAGAAGTTGTCATCATCATATTTGTATGATGAATGGGATTGATGCTCAACATTTAAAAACAATTCATCATTTAGACATCAAAATGGATCTGTCGCTATATCGCAGTGAATTAGGGACGCAAATTGACTTTACAATGCGGGGACAATTTCCCAAAACTACATTTCGAGAGAAGTTAGGTCAAAGATTTCTTGGTTCTACATATCAGTATTCAATGCGTTATGCTCATGGTTGCATTGGTTTGTTAACAATGATGAAGGATGTCAGGCTTTTTCCGCCACTGTTTATGATATATGCTTATACTCCAATTGCACCTGGAAGAACGAGAATTCAACCGATTTATGTAACTGAAAAACGTAAAGGTATTGTGGGATATTTGCTGAGTCAGTTTTTGCTATTCTGTACTCGCTTGGCTTACTATATGCTCAGAGATGAGGATGGCAAAATTTACGACAATATTCGCTTTAATCCGAAGTTGCTCCTTAGTATTGATCGGCCATTAGCTGAATATATGGACTATGTAAACCAGCTAAAACCGTCTCGATGGTCAAAAAATAGGGGTGTAGAATAGTACATTGGGTTAGCGATCGCGTAACCCAACAAAAGTTTTGGTAATGTTGCGTTTTGTTTCTCAATCTCAATACATCTTAATTATTTTGTAGAGTGGGCGATTTCCATCAACTCTATATTGAGAAGGTGCAAGATGTGAATATAGAATTGTAACGTAAATAACCATTCTGGAATCTGTCACATTACACCGTAAATTTACCATAATGGTCGATAAAGTTTTAATTAAATATAATACAAATCGAATTTAAGTAATTTACGAGTAATGAAGAGTTTGCTGATTCCTGTTGAAAATTTGCAGCGAAGCGATCGCACCGCCATGTATGCGTTGCTGCAAAATCACTTTAAAGGTATAACCTGGGATGGCTTTCTAGTCGATTTAGAGCGCAAAAACTGGGTTTTGTTGTTGAGAGATGAAACATCCAACGCACTTAAAGGATTTTCAACTCTGATGTTATGCCAAAAGACTTTTTTGGGAGAAAAAATTAGTGTGGTGTATTCCGGCGACACTATTGTTGATCCTAGTGCTTGGTCGAGTACAACACTACCACGTAGTTGGATTGCCGCCATCAACTTTTTGCATCAACACTATGCAGCAAATAAACTTTACTGGCTGCTAATTTGCTCTGGTTTTCGCACTTATCGTTTTCTCCCTACTTTTTGGCAAGATTTCTACCCCCGTTATGATGTCACAACACCTACTGATGTTAAGCATTTAATGGGTAATTTGGCACAGGAATATTATGGTAGCTTATATCAAGAAGCAAGTGGTATTGTCCGATTTCCGCATCCCCAAATTTTACGGGAGGGGTTGATTGAAATTCCATCAGGACGACAAACTAATCCCCATATCCAATTTTTTGAGGCAAAAAATCCCGATTATCGGTTAGGGGATGAATTAGTTTGTTTAACTGAAATTAATTATGACAATCTCACCCGTTCTGGACAACGGATGTGGAAGTCAGAATCATCATTAAAATTTGTGCAAGATTGTGTTCTTATTTAACTTGTATGCCATCTACCAACCCACACTTAAACTTTAATAACTCAACACAATTTATAGAAGGATGGTACTGGACATTCCCATCAAAAAAATTAAAGCTTGGCCAGGTAAAAGCTATAACATTGCTAGGTAGAAATCTGGCGATTTACCGGGGAGTTAGTGGTCAGGTAGTAGCTATAGATGCTTATTGTCCACACATGGGCGCTCATTTAGCAGAAGGTAAGGTAGAAGATGATGGAATTCGCTGCTTTTTTCATAATTGGAAGTATGACAGTCGCGGAATTTGTGTAGATGTTCCTTCTATCGGAAAACCGCTACCTGTGTGTATTAAAACTTGGCATACGGCAGAAAAGTACGGCATGATTTGGGTTTGGGTGGGAGAAGAAAAGCCAAGTTCGCTGCCTTTTGTACCAGAGTTAGAACAGGCAGATTGCGATTATACATTGGGAACTCGATTTGTCAAAAACTGTCATCCCAATGTCTTACTAATTAATGCGATTGATGCTCACCATTTCAATACAGTACACAATCTGCCCTTAGAGATTGTATTTGATTCTCAAAACCTCAACCCTAACGCTATTAGCTTCAGCAACACTACACGAGGAGGTGATGATTCTTGGTTAATTCGCCTGATTCGTCCTTTATATTGCAACGAAGTTACTTATAGTATGTGTTACTGGTATGGCAGCACTGGAACTGTGACGCTAGGCCCGGATTTTCTGCATTTCTACATTATATTTACACTGCGAATGATCGAAGGTGGTAAAACTGAAGGGCAAACAATTCTTGTGACTCCTAAGCGTTCGGGATTTTGGGGATGGGTTTTAAATCGTGGTTTATTATGGTTAACTCAGCAGGTTGGTAATTACTTCGCAAAAGGGGATACGCAGGTATTTCAGACAATTCAGTTTGATTTGAAAACTCCTACTAAAGCAGATCAATCTATTCTGCAATTTATTCAGCACGTTAATCAACAGAAAGCTTTAACCTGGGGAACTTGGGAAACTATTAATTATCAAAATGTTCAAACCCTATCAACACCTAGCCCTGAACATGGATTCAAAATATAACATTGTCGGTTTTGATCTCCCACACACAGATTATGATGACCGTTTGCGACGGATATTAACAGCAGCATTACCCAATCAGAATAATTATGCTAATTACCCAAAATTAAATTATTGGGATGCGGAATTTTTCAATTTACATCAAGTTAAAGTTTTTCAACAATCTAATATTAATGAACAATCAGCTATTTTGGAACTTGCCAACCGCAGTTTCTTAGAAGAATCATATTTCATTGAGAAAGCAGGTGTTGGCTACATGGCAAAAATGGTATTGTTTGCAGAAACAGTTGAAGAGCGAATGCTTTATGCATTGTTTACGGCTGATGAAGCTACCCACCTTCACCAAATTAGCCATTTTTTACCAGCAATGGAAGTAACTAGTACGGACGATCCGTTTTTGCGCTTATTATCAGAAGTGGTTGAAAGTGCAGATAAAACAGTTTTATTGTTTGTGCTGCAAGTGGTTTTAGAAGGATGGGGTTTAAGCCATTATCGGCGTTTAGCTAAGGAATGTCGCCATCCAGTTTTAGCAGAACTTTTTTCCAGTTTTTTACAATCTGAATCTCGTCATCACGCTACGGGAACCACCTTGTTTAATCAAACTTCTGTTTCAGCATTGAGTCAAACAACAATTCTCGATGTATTGGCACAGTTTTTGTTTATGGTACAGGTGGGGCCACAAAGTGTACTAGCAGCAGTTGAACAAGTGAAAGGACATCTGACGCGATCGCAAAAAATCCAAATTCTAGAAGAACTGGATACCGAAACCCATAGTGGAACCCGATTACAAATATTGCGATCGCTCATGGGGATAAAATCAGCCCAGTCTATCCTGCAAAATTTAGAAGAACGCGGAGCCTTTGAACCACTCCCCGCTCATCAATGTGTGTAATCAATATCAATCTTATCTCTGCGTTAAATCAAAACGGATATGGAAAAAACTATTCATCGCAAATTACAAATTAACCACACCCGCAACAAACAGCAAGATCATACTGCTTTAATGGATGAAGCAGTTAGCAATTTTCGCTACGAAGATTGTCAAAACGAGTATTGGAACCCAGAGGAATTTTCCCTCCTATATGGTACACCTTTATGGGAACAGTCCAGTCAACATCAGCGTATAATTTTAAACCAACTTTACTGGGTAGCTTACTACTCACAAATTGTTTCTGCGGAAATTGCCACTATCTTTTTCAATCAAACCAGTGCAGCCGGACTTTACGCCCAAGAGGATTTTCGCTTAATCTGCGATACCTTAGATTTGGAATCCGCCCAAGAGCGATCGCACATTAACGCCTTCCGCACAATTGCCAAAGAGGTTGAACAAGCGTTGTTTGGGGAACTTATCTTTACCTACCCCATGCGCGGCCCCTTTACAGAAACGATGGTTTATGCTGACACCAATGCCCTAAAAACTTGGTGGAAAAAAATTCAACTTCAATACTTTGGGCTGATTTCTGCGAATAATACTTTTTTGGCTTGTCAGTATTTTACAGTCCGGGGAGTGCGGACACTAAACGGCAAGTTAGTACAGCACAAACTCAGCAATTATTATCAAAAGCATCCCCATCCTGAAGCTGCTCCAATTCCGGCTAAAGTCTCCTATTATCACTTTATGGATGAAAGCTTTCACTTCAATAGTTCGACAATTATATCTCACGATGTTGTCACTTGCCTTAAGCCACCGACTGCTTTTGAGCGACTGGTGGCTAATTTAGGATTGCTAGGATGTCAGCGCGATCATTTTCATTTTTCGGCTGCGATAAACGGGATTTTTTGGTACGATCCGGCGCTGTATGGCAAGATTTATCGGGTGTTGCGATCGCCTATTTTTGAGATGAGTGACAATGATGCTAAAGAAATGATGCGGTGTTGTTTTACGGAGGAGTCGGAAGGATTGCAGCGCAGTTTCTCAACTCATCAGGAGGCAATGAAATCTTATCAGGTGTATATTGAAAATCTCGATTATCTTTGGCAACGTAATCGGGATATGTCGCTGATGGCTACTAATTCAATTTCTCGATATTTGGCGACTCAAAAAATGGCTTTTCAAGGTTTTGAAAACCGAAGGGATTTATTTTTAGCTCACGCAGAGACGCAGCACTTCTCTACAAGAGGCTGCGCCCGAAGCGAAGCTATGCCGCAGGCTTTACGACTACGCTCAGTGACCGGCGCAGAGAGGAATGGAAAAGTGTTGTTTAGGTAAGATTGTTGCTTATTATGGCTGACTTCTGTAAGATATACTTTCCGGGAAGTGATTTTGTTCCTGTCACTCTGGAATGTCATGAAAATTTGTCTGAACATCTCACGATTCAGAATTCACCTGTTTTATTTGGTTGTCGGACTGGTATTTGTGGCACTTGTTTAGTTGAGGTTATTGGTGATATTCTTCCTCCTCAATCTGATGAACAAGAAATGCTGGAAACTTTAGCAGCTAATCATTCTCATGCGCGGTTAGCTTGTCAGGTTGATGTTACAGGTAATGTTGAAATTTGGAGACTGGAAGTGTAAATACTGAGTTGGAAACAAAATTAACTAAAACCCTTAATGGACATGGGTTAGAGGCTAACCGATTAAAAGTTATGTAAAAGGTTTGGTAAGTAAAATTTAGGGTCAATTTTTATACAAAAAGTTTATTATACTCAGATTTTATGTGATACTGAAGAGAATAGGCAACACAAGGACAAGTGTTTATGTAAGCTGATTTATACGTCATAGTTACTGATTTACACAGACGGCGTAATGAGCAACAATTAGGCATCATTCGCTGTGAATGATGCCCACGCCACAAGCAGCGCACGATCACAGTTTTATTCCTCAATCAACTCAAAATTCACCCGTTCGTAAAGATCACGCAAGGCAATTTGAAAATCGATAGAATCTAAGACTAAAAATGCATCTTCACTTTCATATTCCTTGAAAATCCATTGACCTTCTGCTTGCTTGGCAAATTGTTCCACAGCAAAACTATACTGGTCAATCATAATATATTCTTGAAAACCAGGAATCGAACGATAATATTTAAACTTATCTGTTTTGTCATAATTTTTAGTTGAATTTGATAAGACTTCAACAATTAATAAGGGATTGGTAATAGTTGTTGTACCTGTTCCCTCATAAATAGGCTTACCTTTGATGACTATAATATCAGGATAAGTATAAAGGCGATAACGGGGTATTGATACTTTAACATCAGCCATATATATGTCATAAGCTTGACCTTGCACTGTCAGGGGAAACTTGCGACAAAAATTAAGTGCAATTTTGTTGTGGTTAGTTGTTCCCCCTGTCATAGGTATAATTTCTCCATCTCTGTATTCATTTTTATATTCAGCTTTCTCTTCTAATTCCAAATATTCTTCTGGGGTGTAATAACGCTTTTCTGTTTGTAAAACCATATTAATTAACTCATAAAATGAGTGAATGGGTATGTTATCAATAGCGTAACGTACTCGAAAGATAGCAAAAATAAATATTTTTGTTATACAAATACGGTTGCAGACAATGTAACAATAGCGATCGCAAGCAAATCCTTTTAGCCATACCCACCAGTGAACGCCCCTACCAATATCTCTGCACAAACTCAAAATCGCAAAGCCGATCACATTCGCATCTGCTTAGAAGAAGATGTTCAGTGCGATCGAATCACCAATGGACTAGAACGTTATCGCTTCACCCATTCTTGCTTACCCGAATTGAACCACGACGATATTGATATCAGTACAACTTTTTTGGGGAAACACCTTGACGCACCCTTATTAATTTCTTCCATGACTGGCGGAACAGAACAAGCCGCAATCATTAACCAACGTTTGGCCCAAGTAGCACAACACTACAAAATTGCAATGGGTGTCGGTTCCCAGCGCGTAGCGGTGGAAAAACCCCAGGTGGCTGATACTTTTGCTGTCCGCAAGTATGCCCCTGACGTTCTGCTACTTGCAAACTTGGGGGCTGTGCAACTTAACTACAAGTACGGCTTAGATGAATGTTTGCGGGTAGTTGATATCTTAGAGGCTGATGCCCTGATTTTACACATTAACCCTTTACAAGAGTGCATTCAACCCAAAGGTGACACTAATTTTCGGGGTTTGCTTGACAAGATTTCTATATTATGCTCAAAATTACCAGTACCCGTGATTGCAAAGGAAGTTGGTAACGGCATTTCAGCAGCGATCGCCAACAAACTCATCGCCGCTGGAGTAGCAGCAATTGATGTCGTTAGTGCGGGCGGTACTTCTTGGGCAAAAGTAGAAAGCGAACGGGCAGAAAATCCATTGCAGCGTCGCCTAGGAAGGACGTTTGCCGATTGGGGTTTACCAACAGCAGAGTGCATTACAACTATTAGAGCGATCGCACCAGATGTGCCCTTAATTGCTTCGGGAGGTTTGCGTCATGGATTGGATGTTGCAGCTGCGATCGCCTTGGGAGCAGATATAGCTGGTTTAGCAATGCCTTTCTTACAAGCAGCAGCAACATCAGAGACAGCAGTAGCCGAACTCGCTGAAGTATTAATCGCTGAAATCACCACAGTCTTATTTTGTACTGGCAATGCCACCTTGTATCAGTTAAAGCACTCTGGCAGTTTACAGCGCATAGAATAAGTAGATAGGTCATTTGTCATTTGTAAATGCCCAATGCTCCTCAAGAGTGTTGAGTAATGAGTAATGAGTAATGAGTGGGGAATCTCACTTTTTTACTCAGAACTGGCTCAATGCCGCGCTACCGCTAACGAAACTGTTTTGCCCAATAACTAATAACTAAATAACTAATGCGTAATTTTATCAAACAAACTTTTGCTAGTTTAGTTGGCACTTTACTAGGACTAATTATTTTCGCTGGTCTGGGAACCACTGGACTGTTCTTGCTGATATTGGCTGCTAGCTCGTCTAAAGATACTGGGCCAAATGTGAAAAATAAGTCAGTGTTGGTTTTTGACTTGTCAATGAAAATTACTGATGGCGAGCCTAGTTCAGGGCAACTGTTTCAAAACACAATATCAGGTGTCGATGAAGATAGAATGGCACTCCGCAAAGTTGTAGAAACTTTGGAAAAGGCGCGACGCGATCCGCGCATTGTCGGGATCTACTTGGATGCAACTAACACAAGCCAAGCTGGTAATGTTGGCTATGCCTCTCTAAAAGAAATTCGGAAAGCGCTAGAGGAGTTTCGCGCTGCGGGAAAAAAGATTGTTGCCTATGGCAGTGATTGGAGTGAAAAGGAATATTACGTGAGTTCAGTGGCAGATTCCATTGTCCTTAATCCTCTGGGAATGATGGAAGTCAACGGTTTGAGTTCACAACCAATGTTCTTAACGGGAGCATTACAGAAGTATGGCATTGGTGTTCAAGTCGTGCGAGTCGGGAAATTTAAGGGAGCCGTTGAACCGTTTATTCTCAACAAGTTGAGTCCAGAAAACCGCGAACAAACTCAGAAATTGTTGGATGATGTTTGGGGAGAGTGGCGCACTGCTGTCGGCGGAAGTCGGAAAATTGAACCCAATAAGTTGCAAGCGATCGCAGATAATCAATCTTTACTAGAAGCCACACAAGCCAAAACTAGCGGTTTAGTCGATCAAGTACAATACCCCGATGAAGTTGTCGCTGACTTGAAAAAGTTTACAAATAGCGATAAAGAAGACAAAACATTTCGACAAATTAGCCTGAGTAGCTACGCACAAGTTTCTGGTAAATCTTTGGGTGTAGAACGTAACTCCAAAAATCAAATTGCCGTTGTTTATGCTGAGGGCGAGATTGTCGATGGTAAAGGAGAAGATGGGCAAGTAGGAGGCGATCGCTTTGCGAAAATCTTCAACAGACTACGACAAGATAAAGATGTGAAGGCTGTTGTATTACGAATTAATAGTCCTGGTGGTAGCGCTACCGCAGCCGAAGTCATGCAGCGAGAAGTGAAATTAACTCGTGAGGTAAAACCAGTTGTAGTATCAATGGGTGATGTCGCCGCCTCTGGTGGTTATTGGATTGCTAGCGACTCTAATCGCATTTTTGCCGAACCAAATACCATTACAGGCTCAATAGGTGTGTTTGGGGTGCTATTCAATGGGGAAAAGCTGGCCAATAATAATGGTATTACTTGGGATTCGGTGAAAACCGGGCGCTATGCTGATAGTCAAACAGTTTCGCGTCCGAAATCGCCTCAAGAGTTAGAAATTTATCAGCGCAGTGTTAACCGGATTTATAGTATGTTTCTGAATAAAGTTTCTCAAGGTCGGAAACTCCCAGAACAAAAAGTAGCAGAAATTGCCCAAGGAAGGGTTTGGTCGGGTGAGGCAGCCAAAGAAATTGGTTTAGTGGATGAAATTGGTGGTTTGAATACTGCGATCGCATACACTGCCAAACAAGCGAAACTAGGAGAAGACTGGGAAGTGCAAGAATATCCTCGCACTAGCAGCTTCGGAGAACGCTTTTTTGGGCGGGCAACAGAAGAGGCGCGGACTGCTTTAGGCATTGAGGGGGCGCAACTCAAATCAGCCAATCCCCTCACCGCTGAATTTCAGAAATTACAACAGGAAGTAGAGATTCTGCAAAAGATGAACGATCCGCAAGGAGTTTACGCCCGTTTGCCTTTTAACTTGAAGATTGAGTAATTTTTTGTAGGGGTAACTCATGAATTGCCCCTACATTTTGTACTTGATACGATTAATTTTGCTCTAGAAATTAATGTTATAACCAGTGCTTTGGATACGTCCTTTCTGCTGCTAAATTATTAAAGATCACAGCGCATAGCACTAGAATCATCGATCCCTCAAAGGCAGGTGTTAGCAGAAATTGCCAGTCCGGTTTCGTCATCATAACGACTAATGCAACAGCACCCGAAGGTGGGTGTACAGTTCCGGTAAACTGCATAATTGCGATCGCACTAGAAACAGCCATTCCCATTGCCAAGGGAGAGGAACCGAAAAAATGCAGAATTATCAGACTCACTATAGCAGCTAAAAGATTACCCCCAATGACATTACGAGGTTGAGCCAAAGGACTATCAGGGACACCAAATATCAAGACACTTGTAGCACCAAAAGGAGCCATCAGCAAAGGAGAATTAGTTTTGACAGCAAGGTAGGACGTTGCTGTGATGGCTAAAAAACTACCGATCCAACTCCAAAAAACATGCCGATGATGAGGTCTTTCTATTGGACAGGTTAGCGGACACGAGCGCCATCTACCAAAGGTTTTAAACCAATAATTTTGCCACTTCAACCGAACTTTTTTACTATCGATCATGAATCAACCACTCGATACTCATGACTCCTTGAATTGACTGAGCAAGGCTTTGCTTAAGTTACAATAACATGACATTTATGAAAAAAATCTCTAAAAAGTATCTAAATACACAGATTTTTTTTGTTTTATTAGAGTTTTGCCTAAATAGGCTAATTTGAACAGCGAGGCGGATGAGTTGGCCTTGCCAAGGTCGTAATCAGGAGAACGCTTTTTTAGGCGGGCAACACCAGAAGCGCGGACTGCTTTGGGAATTGAGGGGACGCAACTCAAACAATCCAATCCCCCACCGCTGAATTTCAGAAATTACAACAGGAAGTAGAGATTCTGCAAAAGATGAACGATCCACAGGGGGTCTACGCTCGCTTGCCTTTCAACTTGAAGATTGATTAAATGCTTTTTGAGCATCCGTGGACAGTAACTCACCGAATACTACGTCAAACTAGTTTTGAGGATTTCTAGTAAGGATTTTAGTCCTTGTTTTCTCAAGACTAAAGTCCTACCCATCAATATCAAGACAGACCACTACAGCGATACACATGAGTTAGCCTCTTGAGCCATAAACCAGCTGACATCTGCTGCTTGGATGTGTAAAGTAGTTAAGAGTCAACTAAAATTTCCAACTTTTGCCAACCTTTGACAGAATTTTAGATTTATAATTTTGCTGAAGCAGCCCGGTTAAACAGTGGCTCAAGTATGGAAAAATCTAAAATTTTTTATTTAAACCAAGTGTATTTACACACTAACCCAGTCTAAAGTCTAAAATACAAAATTGAGTAAAACATCCATCTATGGCTAGAAAAACACAACGTCTTCTGCTGCTAATTGTTTCCTGTAGTATCACTGGTGTAATTTTAGGAGGTACTGCTGGTTGGGCAGAAAGTAGTCTCTGCCTGGAAGACAGTAAGGTTACAAGTGAGTGCCTAACCCAAGATCCATTCCAAAAAACTATCCAAGGAATGAGTACTGGATTATTAGCTGGGGCTGGGGCTGCTTTTGGTGCAGTCTGGCAGTTACGGAATGAAGATTGAGCTTACATCAAGAGTTAGGAGTTAGGAGTTAGGAGTTAGGAGTTAGGAGGAGTTTCGCCAAATAATTTTTTGCGTAAGCGTAGCTAATCTAGGCATCGCATTCTTGATTTTATTAAACTGCCCTTAGATCATTAATTGCATTGTTGGTGGGTTATGGAGAATAATCACAAATAAAGCAGCTTTGGCATCTTTGTGCGAGAGAATAAATATAAAATATGGCGATCGCAATCGATTTTGGTACTAGCAACACAGTCATTGCTCGTTGGAACCCTGTAACCCAGCAGCCAGAAACCCTGACTCTACCAGGCTTATCAATTAAACAAAGTCTCAATCCGCCACTGATTCCCAGCTTGGTTTATGTTGAAGACGCAGCCCAAAATAAAGTCTTAGTCGGGCAACAAGTACGCGATCGCGGTCTTGACCTCAAAGGCGAAACGCGATTTTTCCGCAGCTTCAAACGCGGTATTGGTGCAGATATCCAAGGTTTCTTACCAGAATTAGATGGGCAAATTGTCACCTTTGAACAAGTCGGGCAATGGTTCCTTACTCAAGTAATTGAACAACTAGCACCCCTGGAAGGAGGGTTAGACTCTTTAGTGTTAACTGTACCCGTTGACAGTTTTGAAGCTTATCGTCACTGGTTGGGAAAAGTTTGTCAAGCCCTTCCCGTCGAACAAGTGCGAATGCTGGATGAACCCACAGCCGCCGCCTTGGGTTATGGCTTGGCAGATCAAGAAAATCTCTTGGTGATTGACTTTGGTGGTGGTACTTTGGATTTGTCCCTTGTGCGGCTGGATCGAGGTGTCCAAGCAACAACCAAGCCGTTAGGATTTATCCTCAAGTGGGGTAATAAGTCTCTGGCTGAAGATTCCAAACAAAAAGTCAAAACTGCCCGTGTATTGGCGAAAGCTGGGCAAAATCTGGGCGGTACTGATATTGACAACTGGTTAGTAGATTACTTTGCCAAAACTCAAGAGTTGGCAGTAAGTCCCTTGACAACAAGATTGGCAGAACGGGTAAAAATTCAGCTATCAACCCAAAATCAAGCTAGTGAAGTTTATTTTGACGATGAGACATTTGAAAGTTATGAACTGGAACTAAACCGCGACACTTTTGAAAATATCCTCAAAGAACACGCTTTTTTTGAGTTATTGGATGAGTCGATGACAACACTGTTGCAGCAAGCAAGACGGCAAGGGATAGAACTTCCAGATATTAATGCAGTTTTGTTAGTTGGTGGGACAGTGCAATTGCCAGCAGTGCAGACATGGATCAAACAGTATTTTGAGCCAGAAAAAATCCGTTGCGAACGTCCCTTTGAAGCGATCGCTCAAGGTGCATTACAGTTAGCACAAGGGATACAAATCAAAGACTTTCTTTACCATAGTTATGGTATCCGCTACTGGGATCGTCGCAATCAGCGTCACAAATGGCATTCTTTAATTAAAGCTGGACAGGCATACCCAATGAGTCAAGCAGTGGAATTAGTCTTAGGCGCTTCTGTAGAAAATCAGCCCAGCATTGAACTAATTATGGGAGAATTGGGAGCAGATACAGGTAGTACTGAGGTTTATTTTGATGGCGATCGCTTAATTACTCGCCGTATGGACAGTAGTGAAACCAGCGTCAAACCCCTCAACGATCAAGAAGGCGCGAGGACAATTGCCCAACTGACACCAGCCGGGTATCCTGGAAGCGATCGTATTAAAATCCTCTTTCAAGTTGATGAACAACGCTTTTTACGAATCACGGTTGAAGACTTGTTAACGAATGACACACTTTTGGAGAATCAACTTGTGGCACAGTTGAGTTAGTTAACTAATGGGACTTCCAAATAAAAAAATATCCAACTATTTCTTGTGGGGTGGGCGACACGATAGCCCATGATTAGGGGCGCTCATGTTGCCATTGGTGTCAACTTAACGCGAAACCGCTTGTCCGCCGGGAATTTCAATTCCCGTCTCATATCATGTTCGCCAAATTACCCATAATAAAATAACCCCTCCCCGCCTGCGGGGAGGGGAGACAAAGCACAGCTTTGGCGGGGTGGGGTTCTTCGGGTTTAATAAGCAATCAAGCGGACATGATATCATCGCTAAAGTCATCTGAAGATGACTAAATAGCACCAAAAATCTCCAGTCTACTTCAGTAGACTTAAGCTATTAGCCCGAAAATTTATTTCCGGGCGGGCATGGAAGCCAACAGATAAGCTATTTCCAGCTTAAGTTGACACCAATGTCATGTTGCCCACCCCACAAAATTGAATAATTTATTTCTTGGAAATCCCTAAAAGGATTTAAAAGTGGGATACCGCAACCGTAAAAATCGCGGATATTGGAAGCTACTAAGAGTAATTGATGAATTTGAGCAGTAGCAGCAATCATCATATCTGCTTGGGTGTGTGTTTTCTCGCTTAATTTTCGCGGAACGCAGAATTTCCTATTGGTAATAATACTGTAACGTTAGTACCAATACCAACTTGGCTTTCAATAGAAATTTCTCCTGTATATAAATCAACACAACGTTTAACAATCGCCAACCCCAGCCCAGTTCCTTGAATTTTTCCAACATTGTTGCAACGGCTAAAGGTTTCAAATAATCGATGCCGATCGGTTTCAGGAATACCAATACCGCGATCGCTAACACAAAACTTCACTTTATCATTTAGGCAACTGACTTCAACTCGAACTTCACTACCAGATGGAGAATATTTCAGTGCATTTGAAATGAGATTGGAAAGGATATGCCTTAAAAGAGCAGCATCCAATTCTATTAGATGTAAATTTGACTGAAAATCTAAAATGATGGAATGTTGATTCTTATCGCTATATTCCAAAGAGGCGATTAACTCCTCACAAAATTCTTGGAGATGAAGTTGACTTAATTCAATTTCAAAATTCCCTGTATCAACTTTTCCCAACAAGATCACTTCATCCAGAAGTTGACACATGTGGTTAACTGTTGTACTTATCTGTTGAGAATAAGTTTCTTTCTTCTCCACAGTCAGGTTGCTATCATAGTGGAGTAGCACTTCACTCAAAACTCGTAATACACTTAACGGATTCCGAAATTCATGGGATACCATTGAAACAAAGTAGGACTTAAGCTGGTTTAATTCCCGTTCTTTATCCAGTGCATCTAATGCTTCTCGTTCCCGATTTTTGAGTTGTTGGAGAATTTGCGATCGCTCCATTGCGTACCGAATACTACGCCGCAAAAGTTGGATCGTCACCTGATCTTTCACCAGATAATCCTGTGCCCCCTGTGCCATCGCTTCCAAGGCTAATTCTTCATCATCAGATACGGTCAAAATAATAATTGGAATGTCAGGAATCACTTGATGCAACCGTGATATAGTTGCCAATCCCTCAGAATCAGGCAACCGTAGATCGAGCAATGCCAGATGGAAGGATTTCGTACAGCAATAGTTAATAGCCTCGCTCAACCGCTTTGCATGAACTAGTTTCCAATCACTAGGTCGCTGCTCGGAAGAACACGCGTTCAAACAAGAGGGCATCTGTAATGCTATCTTCTACTAATAAAACTTGAATAGATTCTTGCTGCATAGAAAAATGAATCTCCGTGGCTGAAAATATCGGGTAGAAATGAAGTATTAGACCCAATACGGTTCAGTTAAGGCTAAAACTCTTTATCAAAGTCAATTTTTTAACGAACCGCAGAGGCACAGAGGGAACAGAGAGAGGAAAACAATGCTTAACTGAACCGTATTGGTATTAGACCAGGGATTTAATAAAGGTAGAGGCTAACTCTACTCATCAGGTAACTTAACAGCAGCCAACCAAAACTCATCAATCAGTCGAACAACACGAATAAATTGCTGAATATCAATTGGTTTGGTTATATAGCAATTGGCATTAAAATTATAGGAGTCTAAAACATCTTCTTCATCATTTGATGTCGTTAAAATTACAATCGGAATTCGTTTCAAAACTGAATCTGCTTTAACTATTTTCAACACCTCACGACCATCTATTCTGGGGAGGTTTAAGTCCAACAAAATCAGATCGGGACGTAAGGCATCGACAAACTTTTCTCGATGACAGAGATAATCTATAGCTGCCTCACCATGTTTGACCCAATGCAAATTATGGACAACTTCAGCTTTGCCAAGTTCGCGAATGATTAAATTGGCATCACTAGCAGAGTCCTCAACTAATAAAATTTCAAGGGGTCGTAAATTAGGATTGCTACTCATAAATACTACAGGGGATAGTAAAATAAAATGTCGTACCCATGCCAAGGGAAGATTCAGCCCAAATTTCTCCACTATGGCGCGTTACAATTTTTTTACAGATGGCTAGTCCAATTCCTGTACCGGGATATTCATCGTGGGTGTGAAGCCGTTTGAATACCTCAAAGATTTGGTCTAAATATTGCGACGAAATACCGATACCATTATCTTTCACCTGGAATAAATAATCTCGATCGCGTTTTGTGGCTTGAATCTGAACATCAGGGTGATTGTCTTCATGGAATTTAATTGCATTACCAATCAGATTTTGGAAGAGTTGCACTAGTTGATTTTGGTCTGCGTTCAACGTCGGTAGTGGTTCGACGGTGATAGTAGCCTGATTTTCAGCGATCGCCACACGCAAGTTACGTAGTGCTTGCTGCACAGCCAGATTACAATCAGTGGTGACAAATTCCTTACCACGAGTGCCTACCCGTGAGTATGCCAGCAAATCTTGAATGAGTTGTTGCATTCGCTTTGCCCCATCTACCACAAAGTTAGCGTAGGATTGGGCTGTGCTGTCAAAGCGATCGCCATACTCGCTCATTAGTAATTGGGTATATCCTGCGATCGCCCGCAAGGGTTCCTGTAAATCGTGAGAGGCGACGTAGGCAAACTGTTCTAATTCCTGATTTGATTGCTGCAACTCCTGATTTAATAGTTGCAATTTTTTGGTCGCCTCGGTCAGTTCGGCAGTACGTTCGGTAACGCGCTGTTCTAACTCTTCATTGATCCGCAAAATCATCAGTTCTGCCTGTCTGCGTTCGGTAATGTTTTCAATCGCAGAGAGGATACAGATTGTCTCTTCAATTTGAATTAGTTCAGCCGAAACATAGCAAAGAATTTGTTCGCCGTTATGTTTCTGAAGTTTCGCTTCATAGTCTCTGAGTTTTCTGTGGAATTTCAACTCTTGAAGCATATATTGGCGATCGTCTGCTTTCTGCCAAATCTGCAATTCTAAAGCTGTACGCTCTAGCACCTCCTCTCGGACATACCCAAACAGCCACTCAAAACTATGGTTCACATCCAAATATCGTCCCTCATCGAGAGTGGTGATACTTTTAGCGATCGGGCTGCTATAAAAAGCTTTGGCAAATTTATCTTCTGAGAGTTTTAGGGCCTGTTCTAGCTGCTGGCGTTTCTGCTTTGCCCGCAAGGCTAGGATACCAAAACTCAAACTATCTGAAAGTTCTGTCAACAAAGCTAATTCTTGCGGATTAAACGCATCGGCTTCAGAGGAGTAAATATTCAAAGTTCCAAAAACTTCTCCTCCATCAAATAAAGGTATTACCAGCGAGGATTGGTAGCCACGTTGCTGTGCCGCCTCACGCCAGGGAGCAAAGTTGGGGTCTTCCAACATATTTTGGCAGGCGATGGGCCGGCGCGATCGAATTGCCCTGCTAGGTCAGCCCCTGTCCTCGTAGTGTATTTGCCCAGGTAATATTCACAGTCTTCAAGTATTCAGCTTCGTAGCCTGCCCAGACAACAGGTTCAACAGTCTTAGCTTCGTCGTGACAAACATACCCAACCCATGCCATGCGGTAAGCCGCCTCTTCAGTAATCAGGTGACAAAGGGTTTGCAGTAGCGTTGCTTCATCGACGGCTCGAATCACAGCTTGCGTACAGGCACTTAACACCCGCAGCGCCCGATTGATCACCTGAAAATCCCGCTTTAGATCCTTAAATAAGTCTTGGGGTAACTTGTTTGGCAAATGATCCACAATTAGCAAATGCAGAAATAGAAGTTTTCTATTAAGAAGATTACGCCCCAAAATTTATATAGAGGACATTTCAAAAAATATTTAAGGAAATCTTAATTAATTTCAACCTTTACAGACAGTTTCAATCCCAATCCCTGATATCATGATTCGTTTAAATTCTGCGATTGCCAACGGAGCGATCGCATAGCTCGGCAATCTCAAAACTTTGCTTGCGATTGTTACCATTACACCTTACAAACCATTTTTAAGCATAGACAGTGAAGAATGTTCCCAATTACTCAAAAATGTGTTTTTAGTCTAGCAATTATGTATAGACAGGTGCTTAACTCCATGAACGCACCCGTCTATACATCAAAGGAAAAATTGCAGATATTTATTACGAATTAGCAATTATTTCCGCACAACTACTAATGTTCCTGTTGAAGTCCAGTTGTAAAGATTGCGAGCTTGCTTAACAGGTAAATTTACGCAACCGTGACTGACTGGAGTCCCAAAACGGTTATGCCAATAAGCGCCGTGAATGGCATACCCTCTGTAGAAATACATTGTGTAAGGAACGTCAGGAATGTTGTAGCCTCTGCCTCGCATCCGATGAGTACGATACTTAGAATTAATCCGAAATCTACCTATGGGTGTAGGAGTCGCTCGCTTACCTCCAGAAATGCGATATGAATGAACAAGTTTATTACCTTCCCATGCACGTAAACGTTGCTCTGACAAATCAATTTCAATCCAGCGAGATTGGCTAATATTATTAGATACAGTGATGCTGTTTTCATCGACTGACGTGGCTGTTGCTGTAGTCGAGTTGGGTGTACCTGTTAACGGCGATGACCAAGAGAATAAAGTCACCACCATCAGCGCCACGCCTGTACAAAAAGTTCCTGAAGAACGAATCCCACCACGGGGAATCCAAGTTTGCATTATGCCTCACCTTTTAAACTACGCAAAAATTATGAAATGAAGTAATTTTCTGGAAAACTCCAAATTCCAGAGTGACTACTCACTTTCTGTGGAGGATTTACGCAATTCATCCGCTAATGCTTCTCAAGACAAGTCCTAAGCTAATCCACATTCAATTGGTATATTTGTCATTTGTCCTTAATTAAATGATGAGTCCTAATACCAATTACCAACAAACAATTACAAAGGACAACCTTTACAAAAAATCTGTCATTTAAATGTCTAAATGCAAACTTTCCCCGAATTCATATTTGCATTTCTAATTTCACACAGTAATTGTCAGGATTTCCGCTTATTTATTAGGCAAATCTTTAATGCCCTTTTCTATATTTTATTTCAAGTTCGGTAATTTGGACTCCGAAGATTCCCAGCATAAAATCTTGCTGGGAATCACTTAATTGTCTTGATTTGTTGTTATTAATGATTTTATCCAAATTGCCTTTTGGTTGCTTCACCTACTATTTCTGGATAACTACTGGTGTCCCTACCGATGCCCACTCAAATAGCCATTTAGCGTGTTTAGGTGCGAGATTTACACAGCCGTGGCTGACTGGCGTACCAAACCTTTTATGCCAGTAAGCCCCGTGAATACCGTAATTGCCTTGGTAAAACATCGCATGAGGAACATTGGGAACGTCATAGCCGCTTCCCCGCATCCTTGTAGTTTTGAACTTGGATTGAATATTAAAAGTACCAATAAGAGTGGGAGTGGATTTTTTGCCAGAGGAAATAGCACTTCCATAAACCACTCTGTCACCTTCCCAAGCTATTAACCGTTGCTTTGAAAGATCAATTTGAATCCAGCGCTTATCCGATTTTTGTAATGTCTGGATTTTTTGTGCAATCACTTGATTTTTGGAATTCGCCCAAGCTTCACTGGTTCCAGTAGTAGTAAAAACACTTAAGGACAGTGCTGTACCAGTGAGGAGTACTTGTAAGCGACGCACCCAGTCAGGAGAAATTTGTCTTTTCATTTTAGATACACTCACACTCAAATCATGGGGTCTTGAGAAACTTATCAGGTTTCACCTTTATTTCCATATCTATTACTTTAATAGACGTGGATGTTTGATGATTTGATTCTAAGTTAACCTAACTGTTGCATTAGGTTTTTTGCCTGAGTTGCGATCGCTAACCAATTTCCCTCTATGACAAGCTTTTGGGGAAATAATTCCCCGCTCAAACCGACAGCGATCGCTCCAGCTTGCAAAAATTCTTTGGCATTTTCTAGAGTCACGCCGCCAGTAGGAATTAAGGGAATCTCACCCAGTGGCCCTTGCAAACTTTTGATATAGTTAATCCCTCCCACTGCTTGTACGGGAAACACTTTTACACAACTAGCGCCCTGACTCCAAGCAGTAACAATTTCTGTAGGAGTCATAGCTCCTGGTATAATCGGCACATTTTTTTCTTGTGCTGCTTGAATCATTGCCGAATCAACATGGGGTGTGAAGAGGAATTGCGCCCCAGACGCGATCGCTTCTTCTAGCTGCTGCACATTGAATAGCGTACCAGTGCCAATGATACAGGCTGGTAATTCCGAACGTAGTTGACTGATTAATTCCCCAGCGCGATCGCTATTCCAGGTAATCTCAATTAGCTGCATTCCCCCAGATGCTACAGCCATTGCCATTTGCTGCCCCAATTCGATTTGGGGGGCGCGGATAACTGCGATCGCTCGATGTTTTTGCAACTGTGATAACCAAATTTGATTAGGCATTTTAACTGGGAATTGGGGACTGGGAGTAGGGACTCGGACTAGAAAATAGTTTTCAATCTAGTAAATACCTAATTTTTAATACTAATGCCCAATCCCCGATTCATAATCCCCTTAAAACTTGCTTCTTGCATCAAGCTATGAGATATTACATATAAATAACGTAAACTCTATAGTGTTACCGTAGTTTAAAGTTAGTGTCTTAGCATTTGGGTTTAAAGGAGTAATTAAAATGACAATTGCACGACAAAACACAGCAGCATCCTTACCAATCACCATTCACCATTCTGAAAGCGTCGATATAGCTAGCTTATGGAAGCTTGTGCGACTAAGTGCAAATGAATTTTGGTGGCGCACCAAGTCATATACAACGATTCTGGGCGTCATGCTGCTGACTTTAGTAAGTCTGATTTTCCTAAGTATGCATTGGTCTTACCGCAGACTGTTCCCATTGATCGGCCATCAAGTCATTGGCAGCGATCGTGCAGCAATTAAAAATTAAAAACTAGACATGAACTTGTAAAGGGATAAGCGATCGTCTCAATTATCTGATTTTGCTTCCTTTACATTACTTTAGAGACAGTCTCTAAAAATTCAGCTTAATTCTTCTAGTAGAGGAGAGAGCTAATTAAAAATGCATATACTGCAATTACCAAGCAATAGTTTATGTAAGCCCCTAGTTAAAGACCTACTAGGAGCTTTTTTTTAATTGACTATCTACCTCAAATGGGTGATATAGCAGTGGTCAGACAGCTTAGGACATTGGCAAATCGTAAGATAACGGCTAGTCACAGCTATCCATAGCGGACTTGTCCTAAGCTGGATGTTAAAAAGCTTAGTAGCAATTAAACTATTCCTAATGGATATTCATAATTAATTCTGATGGTAGATTAAGTCAAAAATGAAGATCGTTAATATATACATGTAAGTCAAAAACGTTTACCAACTTAACAACAATGAATATTCTTGCTTGGATTGTTTTAGGTCTAATTGCTGGTGCGATCGCAAAAGCTATCTACCCCGGTCATCAAGGTGGCGGAATTCTAGGAACCATATTGTTAGGAATCATCGGTGCTTTTGTTGGCGGTAGTTTAGGTGTATTTTTCAGTACGGGAACTTTATCTCTAGCAGCTCCTAGTCTCAGCATTCCAGGTATTGCAGTAGCAGTTCTTGGTGCAATTGTCGCAGTTTTCTTGTGGAATTTATTAACCAACCGCAGTGCTGTATAAAAAATTGCGGTAAATCAATGACAAAGATTTAACAAATTCATTTAACTATTTTTAACTGTGAATTAAATTGAAAAAATAGCGCCAGTCTGTGATAAGTCTGGCGCTGTTTTGTAATTATAGAGGTTCTCAGTAGAGTCCAATACAGACTTAACCCCAAGCAAGCCCCTTCAACCTCTCTATACCGTCAGGTTAGAGAGGAATTTCTGTATTAAGCTCGATTTTAGGACAGATATTGGTAAAAATTTTATAGGAAGATTAGCGATCGCTAAGTGTAAAATTATCTTAACAGTTTTAACTAGCTCTAAGAATTCCTATACCAGCTTCTCTTTCAATGTAATCTGCTAAGTTGATAAAATCTTCACGCGGGTAGCATCTTCCGCCAACTAGATCAAAAGCTAATCTACTGGCAGGATTTTCTGGATTTTCGAGTATATGTATACCCCAGTAGTAAAGTAGGTCGCTAGTCCGAATGCAAACTTCTTCTGGATCTATACAATGAAATTTTTTATCTATTTTACTAATTTCTTTATAAGTATTAGAATAAACTTCTTTAAGAAGCCTTAAGCGTTTAATACCAGGATCTTTAAAATTGTTAACTAATACAAACAAATGAGCTAAATTATTGATTTCACGTATTTCTTTAACAGTATCTTGAATAACTTTACCGTGCTTACTTATTCCCAGTGGATTGAAGGTTGTTGGGATAATACAATAATCTAATCGCTTAACTAGCTCTGGGGGATTACGCTCTAATGCTGGCGAGCAATCACAAATTACTATTTGACAATCACGGGCAGCATCTTCATCCCAATCATTTCCATCAAAAACTTGAATAGTTGTGCCTACCCCTTTAGGATTGGGAACAAAAACCCCATCACCTACTAATTTTTGCAGATTTTGTTCTGGGTCTAAATCCACAAGTGCTACATTAAATCCTTGCAGCGCTAATGCTCCTGCTAAATGACCTGCTACAGTTGTTTTTCCTACTCCGCCTTTACAGGTGAAAACTCCAAAATAAACTTTTTTTGACGTAGTTTCTTCGGAATTTTCAAGATTACCTCTGCCACCAATGACGTAATCACCATCAATTCCAACCAGCTTATTTTCATGGGCAATCCCACAGCGAATTTTAGTATCTTTACCCCAGGTTCTCATTAATGCCAATGCTGGGCCGCCAAATCCTTTTGTAGTTATAAACCAACCAAAATTAAATTTTTTGCCTTCGTCAGAATCTAAAAAGTCAGCAAACTTTAAAAGCTGTGGCGCTGTTACGTTACTTTTTAGCCATTTAACCTGAACAACACCAACTAGGTTTCCTTTTTTAACTACTAGATCGTAGCCAGGTTGATTGGTCTTTGCAGTTTCAACTGTCCAATCTGCTTTATGGATTAGTTTTGCTACGTGCTGCTCAAAGTGGGTAAAATCCTGGATGAATTGTGGCTCTAATGATGATGACATAAACAACTTTAGGTGTTTTGCTTCAATGCAGGAGTACGTAACATAGTATACCCAAATAAATAAACTTTGACCGTATAGTTGATTTATATACGTAACATGAATCACTATCCCCCTGATTTTCACAGAAATGCACTATACTCTGACATAAATTAACACCAAACTTACGTCTGATTTAAATAAGTATCAATAAGCTAAAATCCACAGGTTTCATAAAATTTTCAATAACTTGCACTAGTCGCTGTACACGAACTGACAATGTTTCGTTAAGCTGTAAGCGCTATGATTGAAGTTTATTGAACGTTTTATGCATTGGTTGTTATCTGGGCCGTTGAGTACAGAAGCATTGACGGTTAACATTGCAGGGTTGCCTGCATCGTTACAAGGTAAAAAGCTGGTGCAGTTGTCAGATTTTCACTACGATGGTTTGCGGCTGTCGGCAGAGATGTTAGAAAAAGCGATCGCAGTGACTAACGAAGCTAAACCAGATTTAATTTTATTAACTGGTGACTACGTAACTGATGATCCGTCGCCAATTCACCAACTGGTACTTCGACTCAAACATTTGCAAAGTCGCAGTGGAATCTATGCTATCCTTGGCAATCACGATATATATAAACACGCAAAAGCAGAAGTTACAGAAGCCCTTACTAGCATTGGAATTCACGTCCTTTGGAACGAAATTGCCTATCCACTAGGAAAAGAATTACCACTCGTCGGACTGGCTGACTATTGGTCACGGGAATTCCACCCCGCAACAGTTATGAACCAGCTAAACCCCGACACACCCTGCATTGTTTTATCCCACAACCCAGATACTGCGGAGATATTACAAACATGGCGAGTCGATTTACAATTATCTGGTCATACTCACGGTGGTCAAATCGTGATTCCTGGAATTGGTCCTGCGGCGTTGTTTTACGAAAAGCTTGTAAAAAAAATACCCAGAAAAGTGAGGCATCGATTCCCATTTCTAGAAGTAAATGTTTCTGTAGTCAACCATTGGGAATGGGCGCAGGGTTTGCATCGGCTAGGTAAAAATCAGCTATATATCAATCGTGGTTTGGGAACTTACCTCCCAGGACGCTTATTTTGCCGCCCAGAAGTTACTATGATCACCCTACAAGGTGAGTAGGTAATTCCAAATCTAACAAAAAAGAACGCAATTTCAGCAGGTACTCTGGCTAATGAGTGCTTACAAACTCAGCCATAACCTGCTACTTTCATCGCCAAAATTTAAATCGAATGAATTAATTGTATCTGAAGTAGATGACATAAATTATTGCATTTTATCAAGTTACATTTTTATTTTTGGTAAGCTGTAAGCGCTGGTATGAGGAGTATCGGTTAACTTATGCATTGGTTGTTTACGGGACATTTAAGAGTAGATAAAATAACGGTTAAGATTGCGGAACTTCCTGCATCTTTACAAGGTACAACGTTAGTGCAGTTGTCAGATTTTCACTATGATGGTTTGCGACTGTCGGAAGATATGTTAGAAAAAGCGATCGCACTTACTAATGAAGCTGAACCAGATTTAATTCTATTAACTGGTGACTACGTAACTGACGATCCCACACCAATCCATCAATTGGTGCTTCGACTCAAACATCTGCAAAGTCGCTGTGGTATCTACGCCGTACTTGGGAACCACGATATCTATTACAGCCACTCCAAATCAGAAGTTACACAAGCGTTAACCACCATTGGGGTTCACGTACTTTGGAATGAAATCGCCTATCCACTAGGAAAGGAATTACCATTGGTAGGACTAGCTGATTATTGGTCACGGGAATTTTACCCTGCACCAGTGATGAATCAACTAGACTCGCTTACACCGCGCATCGTTTTATCTCATAACCCAGATACAGCCAAGATATTGCAACAATGGCGCGTAGATTTGCAACTATCTGGTCATACCCACGGTGGTCACATCGTGATTCCGGGCATTGGCCCTCTAGTACTCTATTACAAAAAGCTACTCAAACAAATTCCCAAAAAATTACGGCGTTGGGTAACATTTTTATTAGGAGACTGCTCAAAAGTAGTTCGATATTGGGAGTGGGCGCAAGGTTTTCACAAGGTGGAAGAAAATCAACTATATGTCAATCGTGGTTTAGGAACTTATAAACCAGGACGTTTATTTTGTCCGCCTGAAGTGACTGTAATTACCTTAGTTAGTCATTAGTCATTGGTCATTGGTCACTTGTACTGAGTTTTGACACAACGACTACGCCCTTCTCTACGAGAGGCTGCGCCAACGGCTACGCTCAGGACAGGCTCAGTGCATCGCTGTGCGGAAATCGAGCGACTTGTGCCGAGCGAAGTCGAGGTAAGTCGAGATTCAACTACCGCGTAGTCGTTGGCGTAGCCTCTAGTAGAGAAGTATTGGTTATTAGTCTAAATAAATGACAAATGACAAAAATGCATCATAACACTCAAAGCAGAAACCGCCTGAAGCTACGATGGATAAATCTCAATAGCTTGGGGCGGTTACTTGAAGATTGGAGAATTCAGAAATGGCTAACTTAAAATTTGGTGGACAGTATTCGCGATCGCTTTACTCAGAATTGCACATCCTTACATTCCAACTAGGCAGGCATTTTCTGGCTGTGCGTTCTAAAACCTCCAAAACAACTCATTGAACTTAAGGCAAAAACACATTCAACGGATGTCACAACCAATCATAGCGATCGCGAGAAGATTAGAGCAGGAGGCACAGGCTCTAACTTGAAAGTTTTTGTTTAACTTTTAACCTGTTTGTACCTTGGTCTTAATCTAGCATTGTGTTTGTTTAGCTACAAGATACCTTTACTAAACTTGAATACCATTAATTTTTCGCAACAATTCAGAAATATTGCTTAAAATTTGTTCCACTTGGTAATATTCGCATTCATGCCAACATTACCAAGTGGACTGAAAGTTCAGAAGCCTTTACTGACCAGAACCGCTGTTAGATGTACTGTCTGACTGGTCTACTCCTTGAGGTGTAGTGGTTTTAGAAGTGTCACTTTTCGTACCAGGAGCAACAGTATTAGTAGAACTATCGTTTTGCGAAGCCGGAGTATTGGTAGTTGGACTCGTCGCCGGACTTTGTGTCGCTTTAGGGGCTGGCTGGGTTACAGAAGGTGCTTTTTCTGCCGCAGGCTGCTGGGGTGGAATAGTAATGTTAATATCCGGTTGGCGAGGTGCAGACGGAGGTGTAACTTGCTGTTGGGGAACAGGAACAGGAACAGCAACAGGTACAGGTACTTCCGTAGTTCTTTCGATTATCGTTGGTGGTTGAGGAGATGCACTGGGAGTTGGATCGCTCTTACTCGGAACAGGAACCACGACTGGCACAGCATTGTTAACCGCTGCGTTATTCTGCTGGTTGAAGTACCAAACCCCACCTATAACCAAACCAAGCAGGGAAGTAATGATAATACCCAACAGCAAACCACCACTAGCATTGTTTTCATCACGCTGGGCTAAATCTGCTTGCTGGTAGCTACGCTCAACATTTCGACCATGTACGTAACCGTTAGTGTAAGAGTTGGGATTAGTTGTATTGTTCTTAACTGTTTCAGTGGTTTGTGTGTAATGGGTCTGAGTATTGCCATTAATATCAGTGTAAGATTCTTGTTTAACTTCACTGTTTTTGCTTTCGCGTTCATTGGGAATAGACATAGCCGTTGATTTAACTCCTCAGATTAAAATATTGACGAACTAAAGCTTTGTGAAAACAAAAGGTTTTAATGAACTGAAAATATATGTTGCTGATAAATATTGAGTCTTATTTGCTACTCAACTGTTGGTAATCTCAGAATAACCTCTGCCCTCAAACAAGTGGCTCTATCTCCAGGGAGTTAATACTTAATCTTTAGAGAGTTAATACTTAATCAAGAGAAAGAGTATCCCAAAGATGGATGTTATCAAACTGTCAATTAATGCATCGATCAAAAAATCTAGCAATTTGCTTCAATTCTCTAAATTTTTAATTTGTTGTTAGATAGCGCAGCGCCAAAGCTTGATGGTCATATCTCGACTACCACTAACCAAAGTTTTGCCATCAGGACTGAAAGCGACAGAGTTAACCCAATCTGAATGGTTGCCCAGCGTGTAGAGTTGTTGTCCAGTGCTAATGTGCCATAACTTTATGGTGTAGTCTGCGCTAGCACTGGCAAGATTTTGACCATCGGGGCTAAAAGCAACAGACCAAACATAACTGTGATGTCCAGCAAGTGTGTTAACTAGCTTACCTGTATTGATATTCCATAACTTGATAGTCTGGTCATAACTGGTACTAGCTAAAATTTGCCCATCAGGGCTAATGGCGACACAACTCACCCAACCTGAATGCCCGGTGAGAGTTTGCAGCAATTTGTTACTCTTCAAATTCCATAGCTTAATGGTATTATCCGCACCGCCACTTACAAAAATCTGGTGTTTTGGGCAAGTGGTAAGGGAATAAATGAAGGAAGAATGACCTTTGAGAACTTGCAGTAACTGCCCCATGTCTATATGGGAAACCTTGATAGTAGTGTCTGTACCGCCACTCAGGATAGTCTGACCATCTGGACTAATGATTACAGAAAAAACAGGGGTTGAATGTACTTTAAGTGTCTTGAGTAATTTACCTGTAGATACTTGCCAAATCATTATGCTGCTATCATCACTGCCACTAACCAGAGTTTGGCTATCTGGACTAAAGGCTAGGCATCTTACCCATTTGGTATGACTAGTGAGAGTATGTAGTAATTTACCTGTGTCGAGATGCCAAATCTTGATAGTATTATCACTACTTCCACTAGCCAAAGTTTGCCCATCTGGACTAATTGCAGTTGTAAAAACCCAGTTCAGATGAGTCAGGGTGTGAACACATTTCCACGGTGAAGGTTGAGACTGTGATTCAGGTGGCGGCGTTGGTGGCTTTGGCGGTTGCGATGTAGGTTGGGGTGGTGGTGACGTTGGTGGCTTTGGCGGTGGCGATGTAGATTTGGGTGGTGGCGGCGTTGGTGACTTTGGCGGTGCTTTTTTCTGTTTCAGTTCCAGTTCTCTGGCATTTTTCAAATCTGACTTGGCTCTATTTTCATATCCTAGTTTCGAGCAAGCAAGCCCTCGGTATTTGTAAGCTTCAAAGTAGTTGGGGTTGAGACGAATTGCTTGGGTAAAGTCTTCAATTGCTTCACTATATTTTCCTCTTTGAGCTTTCTCCATAGCCAGGTTATAAAAACTTTCAGCATTGGATGGAGTTAAATCAATTTTGGTAGTAGAAGCAGATTGATTTGTCTGACTTGGCTGAGAAGACTTTAACCTTGCATAAGCTTGATTGATTTCTTTGATTTTTTCTTCCGCTTCTAGCTTTTGCTGCGGTTCAATAAAACAATCTGGATGCCAAGTCTTAGCCATCTGGCGGTAAGCTTGCTTGACCTCATCAGCAGATGCACCTGGTTTTAACCCAAAGATATTGTAAATATGATTTATATCGAAGCGATCGCTCATACTAAGAAATCAGCACCAAGTCTTACTACACTTAGTATTCCCAAGTATAAGTATTATCTATCTCCATCTCTAGTGTCTTCAACTATATTCGCTGGTTATCTCCAACGCCGATTTAGCCGCAGTAAACTTTTTATCCTCTGACAAAATCTTTCTACTAGAGGTTTAGGTTTTGATACATATCTAGGCGATCGCGATCTACGCGTACTCCCCGGATTTCTTAACTCTTCTTCTATTTGTGCAGCTTTATTTAAATCTGAAGCGGCTCTATATTCGTATCCCAATTGTGAGCAAACTAGCCCACGATATTTATACGCGTCAATATAGTGAGGATTGAGACGAATGGCGTGGGTAAAATCTGCGATCGCATCCTCATATCTTCCTTGAGTAGCATTTTCTACCCCTAAAGTGTAGAAAGTTTCTGCATCCCAACGATTGACAGATATTTTTGGGGGATTTTTAGGCGAAGATGAAGATGGATTTTCAGGAATAGGAGGCTCAGATGGATTTTCAGATTTGAGCCTGTTGTAAGCTGCGTTGATTGATTTGATTTTTTCCTCAGCTTCCTGTTTTTGCCTTTGATCGACAAAGCGATCGGGATGCCAAATTTTCACCAGTTTACGGTAAGTTCGCTTCACCTGTGCCTGAGACGCACCGGGTTTTAGCCCAAGAATTTCATAAGCATCATTGATATCGAATCGATCGCGCATACTGAAAAAATCGGCAACTATCTAAACCTATGTTAACTATTCCCCTAAATTCTCTCCAAACGCCCCATTCTGGTTATCACTGGGATGGCAGTAGCCGTCGCTTCTTTGAAGGCTGGTATTACCGCGTCACGTTACCAGAAATTGGGCAAACATTCGCCTTTATGTACTCCATTGAAGATCCCATCGGCGGTAAACCTTACAGTGGTGGTGCAGCCCAAATCCTCGGCCCGGATGATGAGTACCTCTGCCGTACTTTTCCAGATGTCAACAAATTTTGGGGTAGTCGGGATGTTTTAGGTTTAGGTCATTGGGGTAAAAATAATTTGCAAGTTTCTCCTCTATACCTCCTGCCAGCAGAGTTTGAGTATCATGTCCAAGAAGGATATCAAGCTACTGCCACTTTGAATCAGGGAATAATTCGCGATCGCGCCACTAATAATTATTGTCGTTGGCAGTATGAAATTCAACCAGTATACGGTTGGGGCAATCAAAATAGCATTCAGCAATCAACCGCTGGCTGGCTGTCATTCTTGCAGATTTTTGAACCTGGATGGCAAATTTTGATGGCTCACGGTTTAGCCAGTGGGAAAATTGACTGGAATGGCAAAATCTACGAATTCACTAACGCCCCAGCCTACGGCGAGAAAAATTGGGGTGGTGCTTTTCCTCAGAAATGGTTTTGGATAAATTGTAATTGCTTCGAGGGCGAACCCGACTTAGCATTAACTGCTGGTGGTGGACGACGGGGTGTGCTGTGGTGGATGGAATCTGTAGCGATGATTGGACTGCACTATCAAGGCAAGTTTTATGAATTTGTTCCCTGGAATTCACAAGTAGAGTGGGAAATTCAGCCTTGGAGCAGATGGCAAATGAAAGCTAGCAACTCTAATTATGAAATTGAATTAACAGGAACCACAGATTTACCTGGTACACCTCTACGTGCGCCGACAGCAGAAGGTTTAAGATACTGTTGCCGAGACACCATGCAAGGAAAACTAAATTTAGAGTTACGAGAACTAAATGGCAGAAAATCTAAAATAATTCTAAAAGCCGAAAGTTTTCTTTGTGGTTTAGAAGTAGGCGGCGGCTCTTGGGATAACATTTGGCAGTCTCCCTAAAACTACTGCTATAATTATATATGCTTCGCAGTTGGGGTTGTAGCTCAGTTGGATAGAGCGGACGCCTCCTAAGCGTCAGGTCGTGCGTTCAAGTCGCACCAGTCCCGTTATCTTCAGACAATTCATATATACAGCAATTAATATGGTAATAGCATTGCTGTGCGCCTAACAGTGGTACGCCTGTTCGCCCAAGTCGGGATATCCGTCCACGCAACTGGCTGCTGATTCTGTGCAATTGAGAACTACTATATAAAGTGGTTAAAACCCTTTGATGAATCGTCCGATATCGGTTAGGATAATCCATCAATTAGAGGAAAAACTCCAGGCACGTTTAATCGCGCTGCTATACGAAAACCAACCAAATATTATATTTGGTCAGAATTTGGGCAGATTCTTGGGAAGTTTGCTACTCTACTATCAATTATTTTTTCTTATAGCCAGAGAAAATTGTGTACTAAGCAAATTAAGTTATTGAGCCTTGAATAAGCTACTCTTTACAAATAAATCTTTTCGTTTTATGGCTTTTGTCCTGCCAATATTTATGTGGTGGGGATACAAAGAAGTACAAAACCAATTTGTGCAGCCGCAAGCAGTTGTAGTGTTAGGTGGTTCAACGAGACATTTAGAGCGAGAAAAATTTACAGCAAAATTCGTTCGTGAGCATCCAAATATACCGATTTGGATTACAGGTGGCAGTCCACGTACATTCACTCAAAGAGTGTTTACCAAAGCTGGTGTTGATCCTCAACGTTTACACTTGGATTATGAAGCAGTAGATACAGTTACTAATTTTACTACTTTGGTAGATGATTTGCAAGCTCGCGGCATTAAGAGCGTTTATTTGATTACTTCCGACTTCCATATGCGCCGGGCTTGTGTCATTGGCGAAATTATTTTGGGCAGTCGGGGTATTTATTTAAAACCAGTGCCAGTTCCTTCCGAAAAACCCCCTGAATCTATCGAAAAATCTGTTCGTGATGGAGCTAGAGCGATAATTTGGTTAGCAACTGGTTACACTGGTGTGGATGCCGCTAAAAATAAACGGTAAATCAAACTAATTTTGGATTTTTAATCGGTCAAAATCCAAATGACTAATGACAACCGTCACTAGTCACTTATATGGTTCGGGAAAAAAACACCCCAAATTTCCCCACAATTTGATACCCTAGCTTAAACAGATTTGAGTAAAGTTAAAGCGTGGAAATTCAACTTGGGCGGGGAAAAACAGCTCGCAGAGCTTACGGAATAGATGAAATTGCTCTAGCCCCTGGTAATAGAACACTAGACCCCAGTTTGGCAGATACTAAGTGGCGTATTGGCAATATTGAGCGAGAAATCCCGATAATTGCTAGTGCTATGGATGGCGTAGTAGATGTTCGTATGGCTGTACGTTTGTCACAGTTAGGAGCATTAGGTGTCCTCAATTTAGAGGGGATTCAAACTCGCTATGCTGACCCAGAGCCAATATTAGATCGGATTGCCTCTGTGGGAAAAGATGAATTTGTTGCCCTCATGCAAGAACTCTATGCCGAACCAATAAAACCGGAATTAATAGAACAACGTATTCAGGAAATTAAACAACAAGGTGGCATTGCAGCGGTGAGTGCGACTCCAGTAGGTGCAAGTAAATATGGTGAGGCAGTGGCCAAAGCTGGGGCAGATTTATTTTTTGTCCAAGCTACGGTAGTTTCTACTGCACATCTGTCACCAGAGTCTTTAGTACCACTCGATTTAGCAGAATTTTGCCGTTCCATGCCCATCCCTGTGGTGTTGGGGAATTGCGTAACTTACGAAGTCACGTTGAATTTGTTGAAAGCTGGGGCGGCTGGGGTACTGGTGGGAATTGGGCCTGGCGCGGCTTGTACTTCTCGTGGGGTATTGGGTGTGGGTGTACCACAGGCAACTGCGATCGCCGATTGTGCCGCAGCACGAGATGATTACTACAAGGAAACTGGCAACTATATCCCCATTATTGCTGATGGCGGTTTAATCCTAGGTGGCGACATTTGCAAATGCATCGCCTGTGGTGCTGATGGTGTGATGATTGGCTCCCCCTTTGCCAGAGCCGCAGAAGCCCCAGGACGAGGTTATCATTGGGGTATGGCGACTCCTAGCCCAGTCTTGCCCCGTGGCACCCGCATTCGCGTTGCTACGACTGGTAGCTTAGAGCAAATACTCATTGGCCCAGCAGGGCTAGATGATGGTACTCACAATCTTTTAGGAGCCTTAAAGACCAGTATGGGCACTTTGGGAGCGAAAAATATTAAAGAAATGCAGCAGGTGGAAGTTGTGATTGCACCTTCTTTATTAACCGAAGGCAAAGTTTACCAAAAAGCTCAACAATTAGGTATGGGGAAATAAAATTGGCGACTGGGAACTGGGGACTGGTAATGAAAAAGAGTTATTTTAATCCTAATTCCTAATCCCTAATCCCCAATAATCCTTCAATAAATTTTTCTGAGCCCCTAAACAATTGCTGGAAAAATCCGATATGTCGCTTACAATAGAGATAGCGGAGACGCATGTTTCCGTTCACTCCTCACACCACACTCCGCCCGGACTACTGTTCGGGCGGTTCCTTATGTTTGTAAATAAAATAAGAGAGCTTCTTTGCAAATGTACATCCTCGCACTCCCAAGCTGAGGTTTTTGCTATGGTAGAATTTTCACCAAGTTCAGATATTATTGGCGAAGGTTTTAGGCATGTCAACAGCCGCACAAGTTACCGATTCTAGTTTCAAGCAAGAAGTACTCGACAGCGATGTACCAGTTTTAGTTGACTTTTGGGCACCCTGGTGCGGACCATGCCGTATGGTAGCTCCTGTTGTCGATGAAATCTCCGAACAGTACAAAGGTCAAATCAAGGTCGTAAAAGTCAACACAGATGAAAATCCTAATGTTGCTAGTCAATATGGCATCCGCAGCATTCCCACATTAATGATTTTTAAGGGTGGACAAAAAGTGGATATGGTGGTAGGCGCCGTGCCTAAAACTACATTAGCTTCCACTCTCGAAAAGCATCTTTGAAACTCAATCGGCAATAAAACCCTCTTGAGTTATCCATTTTTTTCTAACTTTAAGTTAATTTTCATAAACAAGTTTGAGAGGCGCAAATTTGCTGTCTATCAAACTTGTTTACATTTGTATACACTTTCAGAATATTTTTAGGAGTTTTCTACCTGAAAACAACTGCCGAATTCGCCGCCAACAAAAAACCAAAAGCTAAGTTACGTAGATTGATTGTCTACAAGAGACTGTGCGTAACTTGTTTAAGAAAGGGATACGCTCCGAATTCAAATTAACAAAATCAAACATGATTCGTATAGAATTTGGTGTAACAATCCCCAATAAATAAATTTAGTTGCTCTGTAATACAGAAATATTCATATCAGGCTGCTTTTATCAGGGTTTGATCGCAACTCATCGCAATATTATTCAGTTCGCTAGAACCCAGAGGAAGATTAAGAGCAGCAATAAAACAAGTCTGTTAAAGAAAAGGAACCCTGATGGATTTCTAATTAAGTTCCACAGATTTTGAAGTAGCGATATATTTTGATAATCTATCTTCCATAAATCAACTGTTCGTTGTTGAATCTATGAAGTCTTATTTAGCCGCCGCTATTCAATTGACCAGTGTGCCCGATTTACATAAAAATTTGGCACAGGCAGAAGAATTAATAGAGCTTGCCGTGCGTCAAGGTGCTGAATTGGTAGGTTTGCCAGAAAACTTTTCCTATATGGGAGAAGAAAAAGATAAACTCGCACAAGGTGATGCGATCGCTCTTGAAAGTGAAAAATTTCTCAAAAAAATGGCTCAACGCTTTCAAGTTACGATCTTGGGCGGCAGCTTTCCACTTCCTGTAGATAATACAGGCAAAGTTTATAACACAACTCTACTCATCGACCCCAGCGGTCAAGAGCTTGCCCGCTACTACAAAGTACACTTATTTGATGTTGATGTTCCCGACGGCAATACCTATCGTGAATCCAGCACGGTTGTGGCTGGTACACAACTACCACCCGTCTATTTTTCTGAAAAACTCGGTAATCTAGGGCTTTCTATTTGTTATGATGTCCGATTCCCGGAACTGTATCGTCATCTGGCAAATAAGGGAGCCGATGTTATATTTATTCCTGCCGCTTTTACCGCCTTTACAGGTAAAGACCACTGGCAAGTACTACTACAAGCCAGAGCCATCGAAAATACCGCCTACGTCATTGCTCCTGCCCAAACGGGGAATAACTACGCCCGTCGTCTAACCCACGGTCATGCGGTCATTATCGACCCTTGGGGTGTAATTTTAGCTGATGCTGGGGAAAAACCGGGAATTGCGATCGCAGAAATCAAACCTACTAGGCTTGAACAAGTCCGGCGTCAAATGCCCTCTTTACAGCATCGGGTGTTCTAGGGAGTAGAGAGCAGGGGAGGCAGGGGAAACAAAGGAGACAAGGGAGACAAGGAGATAAACAAAACTCCTAACTCTTAACTCAGCACGGGCTAAACCTTAGCTTTCCGCTAACAGCACTCCTAATGCCCAATGCCCCATTCCCCATTCCTAGTCCTTATGAACAAAACAAAAAACCGGGTGTTTACCCGGTTTCTGACAACATTAAAATCCTCAGTTTTTTAGGAGCATAGCAAAACTATGCCCCTATTTATTTGTCGTCAAAATTAAACTTTAGCCGCTGATTTGGTAACAACGTTAAGTTCACCTTTAGCATACTTAGCAGCAAAATCTTCCAAAGAAATTTGCTTAATCTTGCTGGCGTTGCCAGCTGTGCCAAATTGCTGATAGCGTTCAGCACAAACCTTCTGCATGTATGTAATAGAAGGCTTGAGGAAGTGACGGGGGTCAAACTCCTCTGGTTTTTTAGCCAAAGCTTCACGTACAGCAGCAGTAATAGCCAAACGGTTATCGGTGTCAATATTTACTTTACGTACACCACTCTTGATGCCTTTTTGGATTTCTTCTACAGGTACACCGTAGGTTTCAGGAATTGCACCACCATATTGGTTAATCAGTGCAAGCAAATCTTCAGGTACAGAAGAAGAACCGTGCATTACCAAGTGGGTGTTAGGCAGACGGCGGTGAATTTCTTCAATGCGGCTGATGGCCAAAATTTCGCCAGTCGGCTTACGAGTAAACTTGTAAGCACCGTGGCTTGTGCCAATGGCAACAGCCAAAGCATCTACTTGGGTTGCTTCTACGAATTCAACAGCTTCATCAGGGTCGGTTAGCAGTTGTGAGTGGTCGAGTGTACCTTCAAACCCGTGACCATCTTCAGCTTCGCCAGCACCAGTTTCTAGAGAACCCAAACAACCGAGTTCACCTTCAACGCTGACACCCAAAGCATGAGCTACGTTTACAACTTCGCGGGTAACGTTAACGTTGTACTCGAAGCTAGCGGGAGTTTTCGCATCAGCTTCTAAAGAACCATCCATCATCACGCTGGTGAAGTTGTTCTTAATTGCTGAGTAGCAAGTAGCAGGGGCATTACCATGATCTTGGTGCATGACAATGGGAATGTGAGGATAGGTTTCTACCGCAGCCAAAATCAGGTGGCGGAGGAAGTTTTCTCCTGCATAATTACGAGCGCCGCGTGAAGCTTGTAAAATTACGGGGCTATCTGTCTCGACAGCAGCTTTCAGGATTGCCTGAATCTGCTCCAAATTGTTAACGTTGAAAGCTGGGATGCCGTAACCGTTTTCAGCTGCGTGATCCAACAGCAGCCGCAGTGGTACAAGCGCCATAGATAGTCCTCCTAATGTGGTTGTCAGCTAGTCGGTGTGAGAGAAGCGTAATCATTACGCTAAATCTTAAGAGTTTTTTCAACTTATAGGAAATTATAACTAGTGTGGTGTATCTATGTTGAAAAACTTTACGCCATAGTTACTATAAATATGTTCTATATTTGCTCTCTACTGTTGTACTATGCCCTACACCTGCTCTGTATTGCTGTACATTTAGCTACCCTAGAATTAGTAGCTCTGGTAGCCCAGTATCCCAAATTTTCCTTCCTGCAATTACAAAGATGAGCGATCGCTTCTTTACATTATTTAATGAACTTCTAATATGGGTCGCCCGGGATTCGAACCCGGAACTAATCGGTTAAAAGCCGAGTACTCTACCGTTGAGTTAGCGACCCTTTTGCTGCATTTCGCAACTTTGCAATCATAGCATATACATCTGTAGATTTGTAAAGGGGTTTAGAAAAAATTAGCCGTCAACCTTACAGATGCGGTGTGGCTAGCTCCTGGCGCTAACACAGTCAGGTTATCACCAGTATTGAGAGAGTTACGAGTCGCACTCCAAGGTTCTAGACAGTAGAACTCTTTGCCTTTGACTGTCCAAAATACCAGGTAGGTAGAGAAATCATCATAATCCAAGGTGAGTTTTAACTTCCGGCTGCGATCTATCGCGGTGGCTGATTGACTCGTTAGCTGTCCAAAGGCAAAATCAATTTCATCACGGCTAAAGTCAAAATTGCCGTCAAAAGAGTGAATTTCCTTAGTTTGATTGTCTTGATACTGCTTAGAAGGAATTTCAAGCTCTAACTGAGTTTTATCACCACACAGAAAGTAGGGATGGAAACCAGCCGAAAAGGGCATTGGTGTAGATGACAAGTTTTTATACTGCTGACGGACTTCTAGGGTATTACCTTGAAGTTCGTAGGTGAAAGCTAGTTGAAAATCAAAAGGATAAACTGCCTTAGTTTGCTCATTACTATCAAGAACAAGAGTGAGACTAGCTTTATCTCCAGTCTCTTGTTCTGTTACTTTCCACGGCAATTCACGGGCAAAACCATGTTGTTTGAGAGTATATTTTTGACCGTTATGAGTGTAAGTATTATCTGGTAGATTGCCACAAATAGGAAACAAAATTGGATTTCCACCTCTAACACTCAACTCAGGATGAGTAAAGCGTTCAGTATCTAGGTAAAAAATTTCTTGCCCTTGAATGCGCCAACGGGTGATGATACCGCCGCGTTCTGGTACAACTTCTAACTGAGAACCAGCGGCTTCATCAGAAAGAATATAGGTCTTGTATTGTTGCTTTTGAACTGCAATGCTAAACACAAATTTTAGTCCTGGGTAAGGTGGAGTGCTGAGTACGCAGTGCTGAGTTCTGAGTAGAAAAAATACTCAGCACTCACCACTCATCACTCAGCACTGTTTATTCGTCTTCTGCAAACACGAAACGATATAACTCGCTAGGGTCTGGCTCAGGGCTGCTTTCGGCGAACTTAACCGCATCGTCGATTACATCCTGAATTTTACGGTCAATGGCTTTGATTTCTCCCTCATCCGCCAGATTTTGCTCAACCAAATAAGCTGCCAACTTCTTAATTGGGTCGCGGGCGAACCAAAATTCTTTCTCCGCTTTGCTTCGCATTTCATCTGGGTCTGCCAAGGAGTGACCCCGGAAGCGGTAGGTAAGCGCTTCAATTAATGTTGGGCCTTCACCAGCACGGGCACGGGCTACAGCTTCTTGAGCCACGGCTCGAACTGCTAGTACATCCATGCCATCGACTTCCACGCCCACCATGTTAAAGACACTGGCTTTTTTATAAATCTCTGGTTGGGAAGTGGCTCGTTCGTGAGACATCCCAATGGCCCACTTATTATTTTCGACCACAAACAGAATTGGCAGTTTCCAGAGGGCTGCCATATTTAGTGTCTCGAAAAACTGACCGTTGTTAGCTGCACCGTCGCCAAAAAAGCAAGCTGTCACTTGGTCAGCATTTTTATCTCCCAGCACTTCGCGGCGGTATTTGCTTTGAAAAGCCGCTCCAGCTGCTACAGGAATTCCCTCAGCCACAAAAGCATAGCCACCCAACAAGCGATGTTCGGCAGAAAACATGTGCATGGAACCACCGCGCCCTTTGCTGCAACCTGTGGCTTTGCCAAATAATTCTGCCATTACCTCCCTTGCTGGTACTCCCGCACTCAGAGCATGAACGTGGTCGCGGTAAGTACTGCAAACGTAATCTTCACCCGGTCGCATTGACTGCACAACACCACTACAAACGGCTTCTTGACCGTTGTACAAATGGACAAAACCAAACATTTTGCCTCTGTAGTACATTTCAGCGCACTTGTCTTCAAACAAGCGCCCTAATACCATGTCCTCATACAACCTTAATCCTTCTTCTTTTGTAATATGCGTAGTAGCAGGATTAAATGTGGGTAAAGTACGCTCTTGAACCATTATTTTTGAGTATCCCTGTTGTACAACTTAAACTTACGGTCTTAAATAAGTTGGTCTGATAACACCTCAGCTTTTAACAGGCTAGCGTTTGTAAGACTCAACAAACTTTATTTATGCACCAAAAAAGGGTCTTAGGGAATAGCTGAATTTTTAATTTTTGATTTTTAACTTTTCAGATGATGCCCCGTGAGGATTTGACTCTAACGGCAATATTTACCGCTTTGGGTTTTTCTCTCTCACCAAAATAGTGCTGAGTACCGTTAGCGGAAGCGGGGCGTTCAGCCCGTGCTGAGTAAAAAGTAAAATTAGACCGATTAGGCATCAAATCAGTTACGAGTAGTGAGTACTTAGGAAAAGATTCACAAGTACTACGTCTTACTCATTACTTCTTACTCAGAACTCAGCACAGGCTAAACCTTAGCTATCCGCTAACAAAACTCAGCACTCTTAAATATTCCCCTTCATAGACTAGCAATCAAGATAGACTGCTTTCTGCATATCCATTAACAATTTAAAAAAAAGGAGGCAAAAATCTATAATACCCAAATAGGTAATTGTAATTAAAGGTAAAATATGATATAGTTTCATTCTCTTGTTATCAGGGTAAATCCCCAATAGTGGTATTTTTGTTACCGATCTAGTGGAAAAGTCCCAAAAAAATCAATCATCAATAGATTCTTCCAGCCACAACAATAATTATGCCGTGATTAAAAGCGGTAGTTGTGGTTTGTGGTATCGAAGGCTGATAATAGTTGTGTTAAACAAAAATACTAAGAATTAAAACAAGCAATTGAGGCTTTCTAGGCGAAAGCAAAAAATTAGTACTAGAATGTGACTCAAAATTTCGGGAAGGTACAAAACAAGTTGTTGCAATATACACTTGTAGAGTAAATTCTATACGGCATTTTTATGGCACGGTTTTACAGGCTGGAAAGCTCTAGGTGAATTATGTTGATCACGGTGCAGGGGAAGTAGGCTGTGCGAATTCCGCTAGATTACTACCGAATTTTAGGACTACCGTTAGCGGCAAGTGAAGAACAATTGCGACAAGCATACAGCGATCGCATTGTACAATTGCCGCGACGTGAGTATTCTCAGGCAGCAATTTCTTCTCGTAAACAACTCATAGAAGAAGCTTACGTGGTTTTATCAGATCCAAAACAACGCAGTACCTACGATCAGCTTTATCTTGCTCACGCCTATGACCCTGATAACCTTGCTGCTGCCGCAGTAGCACTGGAAAATCGTCCAGAAAGCACCAAACGGGGTAGTGACACCCAAAGTCTGGGTATCGAAATTACTCAAGACGAATTAGTTGGCGCTTTATTACTTTTGCAGGAGTTGGGGGAATACGAACTTGTATTAAAACTAGGTCGCCCGTACCTAGTAAATAAAAATGGTGCTACAAGTGCAAGAAAGGGCAATAATTTAGCAGACGAAGAAATACACGAAAGTGCTGAACATCCTGATGTTGTTCTCACTGTCGCCCTTGCTTGTTTAGAATTAGGTCGCGAACAGTGGCAGCAAGGTCACTATGAAAATGCCGCTATATCCCTAGAAACTGGTCAAGAACTGTTAGTACGCGAAGGGTTGTTCGCCAGTGTCCAGGCAGAAATTCAGGCGGATCTTTATAAATTGCGACCATATCGAATTTTGGAGTTGTTGGCACTACCTCAAGAGAAGACTGCCGAACGAAGCCAAGGTTTAGAATTATTGCAAAACCTCTTAGAAGATCGTGGCGGGATTGATGGCACGAATAATGATGACTCTGGTTTAAACATAGATGACTTTCTGCGGTTTATCCAGCAGTTACGCAACCACTTAACAGTTGCCGAGCAGCACAAGTTATTTGAAGCCCAAAGTAAACGCAATTCTGCTGTTGCCACTTACTTAGCTGTTTATGCCTTGATAGCACGGGGATTTGCTCAACGGCAACTAGCTTTAATTCGTCAAGCAAGGCAAATGCTCATCCGTCTGGGCAAGCGCCAAGATGTACATTTAGAACAGTCGTTATGTGCGTTACTCTTGGGACAAACTGAAGAAGCAACTCGTGTTTTAGAACTTAGTCAGGAGTATGAAGCTTTAGCTTTTATTCGCGAAAAATCTCAAGACTCTCCAGATTTATTACCAGGGCTGTGTCTATATGCAGAACAGTGGTTACAACACGAAGTATTTCCCCATTTTCGAGATTTAGCAAACCAGCAAGCGTTTCTAAAAGATTACTTTGCTAACCCACAGGTACAAGCTTATTTAGAAGCACTGCCAACGGATGCAGAAACAACTAATGAGTGGGCTGTAATTAACCCCCAAAATTTTCCCCAGCCACAGACAAATAATTCGCCTTTCCCTAAAAATTCAACTAGGACTCCAAAGCAATTTAACCACAGCAGAACACCTGACCTAGATTTACCAGAAACACCAGAACATTTAAACTTCTCACCACCGATGTGGAATTCATCTGGAAGTGTAAAATCAGAGGTTCCTGCTGCTGAACGAACGAGCAGAGGCACAAAGGAGCATTTGAACGGTTCAGCTAAAAGTGCTACACCTGCTCATAACCAAAAGCGTCGGCGGAGAAAGCCTACTCCATCTAATATCAGGGAGCGTGTACCCGATAATCGTCCTTATTCTCGGCGTCCTCGGCGGCGGCGAACTTTTGCTAACACCATCGAAGGAAAAACACGGCTGGTATGGAGAGTGTTTATTTCTTTAGTGAGTATTTTAGTTTTCTGGGTGTTAGCCACAACAACTTTTGGATGGTTAAAAAATCTGTTTTTTCCGACACGATCTGTACCTCCTTCACAGTTGTTTGTACAAATAAATCAACCACCAATATCTATTCCCCCTCCAAATAGTCCACCACAAGGATTAGATGGCCCTTTAACAAATGCAGCGGCAGAGGAAATCATTCGCACTTGGCTATCTACTAAAGCCGAAGCTTTAGGGCCGAATCATGAGATTAATAATTTAGAGCAGATTTTAACTGGTTCAGCTTTGTCTCAATGGCGGGCGATCGCTCAACAAGCTAGGTCTGACAACCGCTACCGCAAGTACGACCATAGCGTAAAGGTGGAATCTGTAGAAAAAATTGATTTATTCGCAGATCGTGCCGCAGTGGTAGCTACGGTGAAGGAAGCGACGCAGTTATATGAAAATGGTCAGTTTAAAAACTCTTCTAACGATAATTTGCGAGTTCGGTATGATTTGATTCGAGAACGAAGTAAATGGCGTATTCAAAGTACATCTGTTGTGAATCAGATAATTAGATAAGTTGTAATGTTTAGGTTTCCAATACCCCTAACAAACTTTTCAACATCAAATAAGCAGAAGTCCCTCCTGGGTCTGGATGTCCGATACTCCGTTCTCCCAGGTAGCTAGCCCGTCCCTTTTTCGCTTGCATTGGTATAGTTTCCTGCAACCCTTTTTGAGCTGCTACTACAGCCTGTTGCATAGCTTCCAGCGTTCCCTTACTTTCTTCTACAGCTTGCCCAAAAGCGGCTACAGATGGAGACAGCACATCCACCATTGTTTTGTCTCCTAGTTGCGCTTTGCCACGTTGCACCACGCCGTCTAAGCCTGCTTGGAGTATTTCTAAAACATCTTGTTCTGTTAATTCTTGCTTACCAACTACTGCTGTACTGGCTCGTAAAAACCAGGTGCCATAAAGAGGACCACTAGCACCGCCAATAGAAGAAATTAAGGTCATACTCACAGCTTTAAGAATGCTGCTGATGTCCTTGTCTGTAAGAGTTGGTAACTGAGCGCTTACCTTTTTAAAGCCGCGATCCATATTGATCCCGTGGTCAGCATCTCCGATCGCAGCATCTAATTCTGTCAAATATGCTTTATTCTGCTCTATCTCGGTTGCATAAGCCTGCAACCATTGCAATATCTGCGCTTGATTCACCATATTAAAATAATTCGTAATACTTCTTTCTCTACGAGAGGCTGCGCCCGAAGCGTAGCTATGCCGCAGGCTTTACGGCTACGCGGTAGTTGAGCGAAGTCGAAACTCAGTACAAGTTCGTAATTATGAAATTCCCCAGCGCCAACTTGGTGTTTTGACTGGTGCATCCCATAGGCGGATCATCTCATCATCTAATTTCAGCAGGGTAATGGAGCAACCTTGCATTTCTAGAGATGTGATGTAAGGGCCTATCAAGTTTCGCACAATTTGCAATCCTTGCTGTTCGCAGATTTGAGCGAGTTTGCGGTAAACAATATACAGTTCAGAAATCGGGGTTCCACCCATACTATTGACGAAAGCTAATAAGCGATCGCCTTTTGCAAATGGTAGATTTGTTAGTTCTACATCTAACCATTCTCCTTTGTCTTCATCCCACTCGCGCAGTGTGCGGCTGTATGCTGCATCCTCAATAAGCGATCGCGTTAAAATTTCGGTAATCTCGTCTACTGATTTAATAGTTGTACGTTCTGTCCCTGGCTCACCGTGAATACCGATACCTAATTCAATTTCGCGATCGCCCAATTCAAATGTTGGTGTTCCATTGGCTGGCACTGTACAAGATGTTAGAGCAATTCCCATACTTCGCCCATTCAGATTTACCCGACGACATAAATTTGCTATTTGTGGCAAATCATACCCTGCTTCAGCCGCAGCGCCACAAATTTTTTCCGCCAGTATTGTTGTTCCCACACCCCGACGTCCTTGGGTATAGAGGCTATCCTTAACTGCTACATCGTCATCAATCAAAATATTTAGTGATCGAATGCCCTCACTACGGGCTAACTCCGTTGCCATTTCAAAGTTCATCACATCGCCACTATAATTTTTGACGATGTAAAGGATACCAGAGCCTCCATCTACTCGTTTGGCTGCTTCTAGCATTTGATCAGGAGTAGGGGAAGTGAAAACCTCACCAGGACAAGCTGCATCAAGCATTCCTTTGCCCACGAAGCCAGCGTGCATGGGTTCATGTCCACTGCCACCACCTGAAATAATTGCTACTTTACCCTGTATAGGTGCATCGGCTCGATAGACAAAAGCAGGGTCATGGTTCAGTTTAATTAAATCGGAATGAGCCGCCGCCATACCTTCTAGACTTTCCCGCACAAAGTCTTCCGGCTTGTTGATCAGCTTTTTCATAATCCGTGTTTGGTTAAAAGGGTTCTAAAACCCAGGTTATAGCGCTTCTGGTTTGTATGCAATACAGTTTGACCTCTCTCTAAATCTCTCTCCTAAAAGGAGAGAGACTTTGAATTTTCCCGCTTTTCGTATCGGGAAGGGGGTTAGGTTTGTTAATGTCAATTCAAAGATTCCATCAACTCAATACACTTGTGCATCTGCTGCCGCATGGTTTCCCTATCAGCATGAAATCTTCGTCCATGACCTGGTAGCACCCATTCAAAAGAGTAATTAGCCAAGTTACGCATTGATTTAGTCTGTTCTGACCAAGAATACCAGCAGGCATTGTGGAATGCAGCTAGTTGGTGGAAGCTTTCTGACCAAGCGAGATGATCGCCAGTGAAGAGAAACTTATTTTTATAAAGTAGGACTGTTTGTCCTTTAGTGTGACCGGGAACTGGAATAATTAATAAATCTGGAGTCAAGGTAAATGGTTCAGAACCAGTTAGCTGTATTTCTACATTGCGAGTATCCGCAGTAATATCATCAACGTGGAGGATGCGATCGCACTGAAAATGCTCGACAAACTTTTGATGATCTGCCACATCATCCTTATGAGTTAAATACATATAACGAATTGGCCCCAGTTCTTCTAAACGCTTGACTAAAGGCGGCGTAAACCGGGGAGAATCCACCAAAATGTTACCTTCTGGAAGTCGAATTAAATAGCTAGCAGCACCGTAAGATTTTTCAGAATGATAGCCGCAGTGGTAAATATTTTCTGTTACTAATATTGGAAAACTTTGTTGAGCAGCTTTGATATCTTTTGGTTTCTCAACAGTGCCAATGGAACTAGTAGGACAAGCTAAAAGTGCTTGCAGTGCGGTTAATCTTTCAGCCTCATTCGTTGGTTGATGATAAACAGCCGATTGATCGTCAACATCATAAAATACTTCAGGAGCCATCCAGCGACAGGTATCACAATCAATACAGGTAGTATCTACATAAAAATCGCCGTTGACATTTTGGGGACGACGCTGATTTAAATGAGCCATATTAATCCTTTTGCTTCCAGCCACTTACTGGGGGATCGATAAACCTTATATCACTACGCTAGCAAAAGTAACTTGAGACTGTAGCCGCCACTAGAAGTAAATCCGCTCAAAAATATCAAGACTCGTGAAACCCAGTAAGCAGAAATTGGGAAAACTGAACATAGACACTATCTGCTGATATATTCCCAAATATGCTTTACTGTTCTAATTCTAGTTGTGCAAATCCTTTTAATCCTGATAACAATAAGTTTTGTATTAAGTGTGGAAAAATACTCACACCATTATTTAGAAACCGTTTTCGGGTAATACGACTTTTGGGTGAGGGTGGATTTAGCAGAACTTATGAAGCTAGGGATGTAGATAAGATAGACGAACCTTGCGTAATTAAGCAATTTGTCCCTCAATTAGAAGGAACGGCTGCACTTGAAAAAGCTACGGAGTTATTTAAGCAAGAAGCGAAGCGTCTGTATGATTTGGGAGAACACCCGCAAATTCCCCGCCTGATTGCTTATTTTGAACAGGATAAAAGGCTTTATTTGGTACAAGAGTTAATTGAGGGGCAGAATTTATTACAAGAATTGCAGCAGCAGGGAGTCTTTAGCGAAGAAAAGATAAAACAGCTTTTAACTGATTTATTGCCTATCTTAAAGTTTATTCATGAACGCGGTGTAATTCATCGAGACATCAAGCCAGAAAATATCATGCGCCGTCTGGATGGCAAGTTAATATTAATTGATTTTGGTGTTTCTAAACAAATTACAAAAACTTTTGTAGGTGTTGGCACAACAGTAGGAACGCCTGGATATACACCATTAGAGCAAATGCGTGGTCAAGTTTTTCCTGCAAGTGATCTTTATAGTTTGGGCGTAACTTGTATTCGGCTGTTAACGCAATGTTTACCAAAAGCAGATGGTTATGATGAACTTTATGATGCGCTCAGGGGTTGCTGGATTTGGATAAAATATTTACCACAAAGTATTAATCCTGACTTTGGGCAAGTTTTAGATAAGTTAATTCAGGATTATGTGAAAGAACGCTATCAATCTGTTGATGAGGTTATACAAGCTCTTAATGCTGATAATCTAAATTCAGCACTAGGGATAGATTATACAATTTTGCAAAAGCTACTAGCATCTGGAAAATGGAGAGAAGCTGATCAAGAAACCTGGAAGCTTATGCTTGAAATATCTCATCGAGAAAAAGAATGTTACCTCAGAGTAGAAGATATAAAAGAGTTTCCCTGTCAAGACCTTTTAACTATTGATCGCTTGTGGGTAAAATATAGTAATGGGCGCTTTGGTTTTAGTATCCAGAAGCAAATATGGGACAGCGTTGGGGGAAAACCTGACTTAGATTTGGAAACCTGGAAATATTTCGGTGAGTCTCTAGGATGGCGGATTAAAAATAATTGGAAACCTTATGAATTTCTATCATTTACATTAGCTGCTCCGGTAGGACAACTACCCAGAGCAGTATGGAGTATGAGATTAGATGGAAGAAGAAAAAGACTCTCTGCCCTTACATCAAGGCTTGTAAATTATAAAATTTAGTAGTTAAGGAAAGATTAGCTATGACTGAAATTGTGTTTATCGTTGAAGATGATCCAGATGGTGGTTATACAGCTAGAGCTTTAACCGAGTCAATTTTTACTCAGGCTGACGATATAAAAACACTAAAAGGAATGATCCGTAATGCAGTTCACTGCCATTTTCCTAATGAAGAAAATCGTCCGCGAATAATCTTACTGAAATCATAAGGTATTAAAAATTTTCACTTTTGAATTAGAAGTTTTAGAAATGAGATCGCTTTTGTAAGTTTACAACAGTTATAACGCCTCCCATTCATCTCTGCTTATATTAGCTTGACGTAATATTTTATTTAGTAAGCTTGAACTGATGTCTCCCTGATGCGGATTGGGAATTGTTAATTTTGATTCACCTTTCACCATGTATTGATGCTTACCACCTGGGTAAGGCCCATCAAAACCTGCATCTTTCAAATAACGAATCAGATCCCGCCGATTAATCGATCCAAAGGGTGGCATTAGGCAATCTCTTTGGTGAAATTCAGGTCAACACCATCGAGTATAGGTAGAGTATGACCCAAACGCAATCCTAAAATAATCCATCCTTCAAGAGCATCTTGCAAATCTTCCCGGCAAGCCTCTAGTGTTGCAGCATTTGCCCACACTCCCTGACATTCTGGAATTTCACCATAGAAAGTTCCATCCTCAAGCAACTCGTAGGTTGCTTTGTGCATTCCTGTATGAATGTAATTTGTCAACATTTAGATTTTTTACAAGTTCATTCAGCTTTTTAATCAATTTGGTTATGAGTGAAATTATACTCGCGTAGGCGTAGCCCATCGTAGAAATCGCAAATCTGCCAATCTCTAATTATTATGTATATTTTTTAATTTCCAAAAATGCGATCGCGCCCCTTTACCAAACGCGATCGCTAAATTTTCCATCCCCTAAGCTATAAAATGCAACTGATTGATCGCTGCATTAATTAGATTATGGGTAACGGGAAGACTATCAACTACCATTCCCAGACACAACAGCATCATGTAGGAGATGGAATAGAGAAACAACTCTCTAGCGACAGTGCGATCCTCTGGATTTTGCAACAGCCGCCAAGATTTGTGGATAAATAATCCTCCCAGACTTAGAGCGATCGCAGCATAAAGAATTCCACTTGCACCCAAAGGATAAACCAATAACACAGTTGCAAATACTGTCACCAGCGTATAGTACCAAATCTGCTTCACGGTTGCCGTATCACCTTCGATCACAGGTAGCATTGGTATCCCAACCTTTGCGTAATCGTCCCGAATCATTAGAGCTAAAGCCCAGAAATGGGGCGGTGTCCACAAAAAGACGATGGCAAAAATTAACCATGCTGACCAGCTTAATGTACCCGTCACAGCAGCCCAACCCACTAACGCCGGAATTGCCCCAGCCGCTCCACCAACAACGATATTCTGGGTGGTGTGGCGTTTCAGCCAGTGGGTATAGACCAAAATGTAAAAGACGATGCCAGAGAAGGCTAGCAGGGCGGCTAACAGGTTGGCAAATACTGCTAGGAGTGTAAAGGAAATCGTCGCCAGCGCGATCGCAAAAATTAGAGCATCGCGTGGCTGCACCTTACCCGAAGGTATCGGACGATGGCGCGTCCGCTCCATGTCATAATCAATATCCCGGTCATAGACACAGTTAATCGTCTGGGCGCTTGCAGCAGCCAAAGTGCCACCAGTGAGAGTTACTAGCAACAGCAATGGGTCTACTTCTCCCTTAGCAGCAATCCACATACTCCCAGCCGTGGTAATCAAAAGCAACGGAATAATCCGAGGCTTCGTTAGCTGGTAGTAACTTTGAACTACCTGTAAAAATGTTTCGTGGTGGCGAGAGACATTAGTCTCAATCATTTTGGCTCTGGTTCCTTATTTTTCAACAACTTATATGCAGCCCCCGCTCAAGCTGGCTCTTTCAGGCAAATGAAAACACAGATTTTCTGCACCTGCGTGGGTCGCAATACTCGCCGTTGCGGCCATAATTTAGTGCTCAGTTAGGAGTTAGAGACACGATTAATCGCGTCTGTACAAGAGTTAGGAATTCTTGCTTCCACTACTCCCTTTGTTCTCTGACTCCATACTCAGCACTCATTGCTCAAGACTGTGATCTCGCGGCTAGTAGCCCAGTCACGCAATGCGAGAACTGTGAAAGCCACCAAAGTACCCAGCAAAGCTGCTCCTATCGCTTGGTGAGAGACTGTGAGAGGTTCGACTTGGAGATGTAATTTGAAGGTGGCAAATCCCAACAAGATTTGTAACGTCAACAACCCACCAGCCATATTTGCCAGTCGCCGCAAGGCTGGATGTAGTGCTGGTGTCCGCCAACAGATAAATACCATTGCCAAGGTTGCCACTGTTGGCGGCACTAAACCAGCAATATGGCTGTACATTACAGTACAAAGTTGAGAACCGCCGAGGCATTGATGTAGCGCCCAGCGAGAGCCGACCAAAGCACCTAGCAGACTTTGCAGGTAAACTAAAACAGCAGCAGTTAAACTGACCCAAGGTAACTTACCAACGGTTCCAGTCCCCTGATAGGGTGTGAGTGCTGTGCCGATAATCAAGAGGGTGCTAAAAAACAATAGCGCCGTGCCTAAATGGGCGGTAACGATATCAAACCGCAACAGTTCGGTGACGGTGAGTCCCCCCAAAACGCCTTGGAAGACGATTAAAAACAGGGCGAATGTAGATGCCCAAGGCAGCCAAGAGGGTAAGAAACGACGATGCCACCAGGACAAACCGAAGAGTGCGATCGCGCTTAAACCAATTAAAGCTGCATCCAATCTGTGAAACCACTCCAGGAATACCTGGAGATTCATCTGCTTGGCTGGCACGAGTTCGCCATAGCATAAGGGCCAGTCTGGGCAAGCAAGTCCAGCATTCATCACGCGGGTGGCACTGCCTATTGCCATCAAAATTAAGGTGGCTATGCATATTTTCCACACCAAGCGACGAATCATTTCCTTGGGCTTTTGCTGCTCAACTGCCGCTTCATTTTGTTGTTGTAGGACAAATTCGCTCATGAAGGATACCTTCTGCCCGCTCTTGGTGGATCTCTTAAAATTTTCAATTTTCTTTTAGCGTCCCATCTTCACCCTAGCGTATAGGCTAAGGGTTTATAGATTAGCACTCACTTATACTTTGAATCACTCTGGCAAGGTTTTGCCTGAAGCTTTAGGTATTTTTCAAGATGTCAAAAATTGATTAATGACAATTAATTTAAGCATTCTAAATTTTTTCTTAAATTTTTTCACTGGTTTGCATCTATTTTTGGCGTTGTATGATAGTAAACTCATACTCAAAATTACTAAAATAGCCAAAAAAATTAATAAAAATTTCAGACCTTTGTCCCCCATGTCTGACAGCCTAGACTACCTTAGTAAGTGAGTAGCTTCGAGATAACATAGTAAATTCAATTAAGTAAGCCGTGAAGATTCCAAGTTCCATCTGGACATTACTCATTGGCATCGTGCTAACGCTAGCCAGCCTTTGGTACGGTCAAAATCACGGTCTGTTGCCAGCAGCCGCCACTGATGAAGCCGTCTTGGTGGATGGTCTGTTCAACGCGATGATGATCGTTTCTACAGGGATATTTCTGCTCGTTGAAGGTATTTTAATTTACTCTGCATTTAGATATCGTCGGCGTGCAGGTGACAATGAAGACGGCCCACCAGTTGAAGGTAATATACCTTTAGAAATTCTCTGGACGGCGATCCCAGCAATTATCGTTATCGGTATTTCTGTTTACAGCTTTGATGTGTACAACGAAATCGGTGGCTTTGATCCCCATTCTATCCATGAAGCACCGATGAGTCAGGAGTCAATGGCAATGCCTGGAACCGCAATCGCTGCGACTTTAAGCGATACACCTCCTGACACCGAACCGAACCTCAATCAAGAAAAATCTGATGAGGCAATGCAAGACCCAGCTACGGCAGAAGTTCGTAATGCTGACCAAATTCCCCAACTGCGGAATGCCCCAGGTGTAGGTAGTGTTGCTCCGACAATTGGCGGCACTCCTGAAAAAGCAGGCAAACCAGCAGAATTACAAGTCAACGTCACTGGTCTACAATATGCCTGGATTTTCACATATCCTGAAACTGGTATAACTACAGGTGAAATGCACGTCCCCATTGGGCGAGAAGTGCAAATCAGCATGACAGCCAACGATGTCATTCATGCCTTCTGGGTTCCAGAGTTCCGACTGAAACAAGATGCGATCCCCGGTAGGCAAAGCGAGATTCGCTTCACCCCTCAAAAAGTAGGAGATTATGTCCTAATCTGTGCTGAACTTTGTGGCCCCTACCACGGTGCGATGAGAGCGCCAGTAGTTGTTGAGCCACAAGAAGCCTTTGATAAATGGGTACAAGAACAGCTAGTTGCTAGCAAAGAAACACTAAATCAAGCGATCGCTGTTAACCCTGCCGATCTATCCCCACATGAATTTCTTGCGCCTTATACCAAGGACATGGGAATTAAACCAGAAATCCTCCATCAAGTTCACCATTAATCAATATGTTATTTAGTCAAAATCCAATGACTAATGACTAATGACTAATGACCAATGACTAATGACTATGACACAAGCTCAGTTGCAAGAAGCTGCTAATATCCCCGCCCTTCTTGAGGAACCAGGGGTCAGAAAATGGCAAGACTTCTTTGGTTTTCAAACCGACCATAAGGTGATTGGGATTCAATATCTAGTCACTTCGTTTATTTTCTACTGCATTGGCGGCGTGATGGCTGATTTGGTTCGCACGGAATTGCGAACCCCAGAGGTAGATTTTGTCACCCCGGAAGTCTACAACAGTCTGTTTACACTGCACGCCACGATCATGATTTTCTTGTGGATTGTGCCAGCCGGGGCAGGGTTTGCTAACTATCTAATTCCCCTAATGATTGGGGCAAAAGATATGGCATTTCCTCGGCTGAATGCTGTTGCCTTTTGGATGATTCCCCCTGCGGGTGTGTTGCTAATCGCCAGTTTAGTGGTAGGCGATGCACCAGATGCCGGTTGGACTTCCTACCCTCCCCTGAGTTTGGTGACAGGGCAAGTGGGCGAAGGCATTTGGATTATGAGTGTCCTGCTGCTGGGTACGTCCTCAATTTTGGGGTCGATAAATTTCCTGGTGACATTGATCAAGATGCGTATCCCCAGCATGGACATTCACAAAATGCCCTTGTTCTGCTGGGCGATGTTCGCCACTTCGTGCCTAGTTTTGGTATCAACCCCAGTCTTAGCAGCAGGTTTGATTCTGCTTGCCTTTGACTTAATTGCCGGGACAACATTCTTTAACCCAACTGGCGGGGGCGACCCAGTAGTATACCAACACATGTTCTGGTTTTACTCCCACCCAGCGGTTTATATCATGATTTTGCCCTTCTTTGGCGCAATTTCAGAAATTATCCCCATTCATTCCCGCAAGCCAATTTTTGGCTATAAAGCGATCGCTTATTCGTCTCTTGCTATTAGCTTTTTGGGGCTAATTGTTTGGGCGCACCACATGTTTACCAGCGGTATCCCCGGTTGGTTGCGGATGTTTTTTATGATCACCACCATGATCATTGCCGTACCCACAGGAATTAAAATTTTCAGCTGGTTAGCAACAATGTGGGGTGGAAAAATCCAGCTTAATAGTGCCATGTTATTTGCCATCGGCTTTGTCGGCACTTTTGTAATCGGCGGGATTAGTGGCGTGATGTTGGCAGCAGTGCCCTTTGATATTCACGTTCACGATACTTATTTTGTGGTTGCCCACTTGCACTACGTCCTATTTGGCGGTAGCGTATTAGGAATTTTTGCAGCTATTTACCACTGGTTCCCGAAAATGACGGGACGGATGGTAAACGAATTTTGGGGTAAGGTTCACTTTGCCTTGACAATTGTCGGTCTAAACATGACCTTTTTACCCATGCACAAACTGGGTTTAATGGGCATGAATCGCCGTATCGCCCAATACGATCCCAAATTCACCACATTGAACGAAATCTGCACCTATGGTTCTTACATACTGGCAATTTCGACATTTCCCTTCATCATCAATGCGATTTGGAGTTGGTTGTACGGCGAGAAAGCTGGTAATAATCCTTGGAGAGCATTGACCTTAGAGTGGATGACTACCTCACCACCTGCGATCGAAAATTTCGATCAAACCCCAGTGCTGGCTACAGGCCCCTACGACTACGGTTTGGAACATGCTAATGAAGGTGTACCTTTATATGATCCCAATCCAATCTTATCTGGTGGGCCAAACTCAGTATTAAGAGCAGAACCCGATCCAGCGGTTGCCGCTAATCCAGAAGACCGCAAATAAACAGGGAACTGGGGACTAGGAATTTCTTCTCCTCTGCTCCCCATTCCCCATTCCCAATTCCCCATTCCCAATTCCCCATTCCCCATTCCCCACTTATAAAAATTCATGCAAAGTCAAACTATTGACCCAGCTAAAACGGAACTGAATCATCACCACGCAGCAGAAGCATCTGTCGGTCATCACGAAGAACATCCAGACCATCGCCTGTTTGGACTATATGTTTTCCTGATTGCTGAAGGGATGATTTTTATGGGACTGTTCGGAGCCTACTTGGCTTTCCGTGCTACCTTACCTGCATGGCCACCAGCAGGTACTCCAGAGTTAGAACTCTTATTACCTGGAGTCAACACTATCAATCTAATTTCTAGTAGTTTTGTCATGCACAATGCCGACACTGCTATTAAAAAGAATGATGCAAAGGGTGCGCAAATCTGGTTAGCAATTACCGCTGCAATGGGTGCTATTTTCTTGATAGGTCAAGTATATGAATATACCCATTTGGAATTTGGTTTGACTACCAATTTATTTGCTAGTGCATTTTACGTTTTGACTGGTTTTCACGGATTGCACGTTACCATCGGCGTTTTGGCAATTGTTGCTGTGTTGTGGCGATCGCGCACTCCGGGTCACTATAGTAACGAAAAGCACTTTGGTATTGAAGCAGCCGAAATCTACTGGCACTTCGTTGACGTGATTTGGATTATTTTGTTCGGATTACTGTATCTACTGTAAGTATTAATTAATTAGTTGTTCAATCCACGCGGACAACTTCATAAGCCCCCACTAGGGGGCTTTTTTAATTAACAGAATAAAAATATCAGTGAAAAAGATTGTAGAGACGTAGCAGTGCTACCCTTATACAATAGACTTCTTGCATAAGTCGGGAAAAGGGTAAGGGGGAAGGGGAAAAGGTTCTGTATTGTCCCCTTCCCCTTTAACCTTTACCCTTTTCCCCCTCTTGCAAAAAGCACTTTTGCAAGAGGTCTAATGGCTACAGATAACGCATATTTATCGGTTGCCTAAAAAAGTTAAATAAAAATTACAACTAATTTACTTCAAAAACCATCACTCGATATTTAACTCAAAAACTTACCCGATATTTTTTAGTTTTTTCGTCAAACTCACATTGATCTGACAACGCGATCGCAGTTAGTAACGACTAAAATCTGGTAACAAAACTGTGGCGAACACCGTAAAGGTATTTGTGCCTTTAAATTTCACTGTTCAAGGTTTTGTCAGTAATCAGACTTAACAGTTAAAACAAATAACCATCCTGACTCATAAATATTAATTATTCTCTGCCCACAGTTTAAATCCTGTGGACTAGTGTTAAATTTACTTAAGTGATAATATTACAGAAGTGTTTCATAAATTAATTTTGTATTAAGATACTTATAAGAGTATTAAACAAAGCAATCAAGCAATTAAGCAACAAAGTATCCAAACATAGGTCGCGCGATGGCTAACTGCCGCAAATACCAGTATATCTAGCAGCAAGCAGTTATCCATAACCTCACTCAAGCTCTGAATGGTCAGTAAATAAAGAAGTAGTATACGCCACATGAGCCAGAACCCTCTAGTCAGAAAAACACTCCGAAGTCGCTTTGAAACTGTCAAAGTGATGGGAAGCGGAGAATCTGGTGATACTTACTTAGTAGGGGGTGCTACACGTAACAGGCATAGATACTCGCTCAACAGAAAAACACTTCGGAATCGCTTTGAGATTGTCAAACACTTAGGAAGCGGAGGTTCTGGTGATACCTACTTGGCTATTGACTTGGATTTACCAGGACAACCTCATTGTGTCGTTAAACATTTCCACCCGAAAGATTCTAACCCTGCTGTTCTACCCATCGCTAAAAAGCTATTCGATCGGGAAGCGGAAGTTTTATATCAGCTAGGCAACGACCACGATCAAATTCCGAGACTGTTTGCCCATTTTAATGAAGATGGAGATTTCTATTTAGTCCAGGAATTTATTGATGGTCATGCGTTGACTCAAGAAATTGTCCCAGGTCAGCGTCTTAAAGAGAATACAGTCTTAAATTTATTAAAAGACATCCTAGAAGTGTTAGCCTTCGTCCACCAACACGATATTATTCACCGAGATATTAAGCCTCAAAACTTAATGCGGCGGTACTCCGATCAAAAGATTGTGCTAATTGACTTTGGCAGTATTAAGAAAATTGGTGCTTTGGGAGCAGGCTTAACAATTGCTGTTGGCACTCCTGGCTATATGCCAAGCGAACAAGCTAAAGGAAAGCCAAAACTTTGCAGCGATATCTATGCAGTCGGGATGATTGGCATTCAAGCTTTAACAGGTCTAATACCTGAGCAATTACCAGAAGATCCCAGTACTGGAGAAGTTATCTGGCGCGACAAGGCAGAGGTAAGTGATGCTCTGGCAAATATTTTAGATACAATGGTTCGCGATCGCTACAACCAGCGTTATCAGTCTGCCACAGAAGCTTTACAAGCACTTAATTCTGATGTAGCGTTGTCACATTCTTCACAATCTGCTGACATCAACCACAAGGCTGATGATAGCTATTTGCTAACTTATAGAAACTTTATTTTGCTGCTGGGCATCGGTCTTGGTGCAACCACTAGTTTGATAGTAATAGTTTTAATCTACACATTTATTAATACGGGGACATCGCTGCCAAATCAACCTACTCCACTCAAGAGTTTTCTAGAAAGATTTGTTGAGTTCCCGTTAACTAATACAAGTAGTCTACTAGCTAAATCAGCACCTAACAGAAGAATCTGTCAAAGCAATTGCACCATTGCAAAAACTACCAAAGAGCAAATTTAATTTCACTAGATTAGAAAGATTAATCATCTAACAGCAATCATCAGACTGGCTATTAACTAGCTATTACAAATTTACTGTAAATTTAAATATTTCAAGATGACTGTAGGATAAATACTTAGATATTCCTGTAAGATAAATACAATTAAAGAAAATTTAAAAATATGGACAATACAAATCAAAGAAAAGCTTTAATTAACAGCGAAATCTCTCTCTTTCTCAGAGGTTTGATTATTGGTAAAGTTCTCACACTTATGGTTATTGGCGGATTACTTTGGTGGTTATTGAAGCCAAATTTATTGTCTCGCAACAGCATTAACTCTTCCTCTAATCAAAATTTCAATCGCGTCTCTAATAATGAATCCACTAATGAATCAACTTTTCAGACAGTTGCTGATGTTCCCCCTGCCTCATTCAACTACGGAGGTAGTACTGCTTGGGCATCTATTCGGCAATTAGTAGATTCTCAGATCCAGAGCGATCGCCCGGAACTACAATTACGTTATGTAAACCCTGTTAATGGTAGTCCTGGTTCTAGCTCCGGCATTCGGATGTTACTTGATGGGAAACTAGACTTTGCTCAGTCTTCCCGTCCCCTCACAGATGAAGAAAAAGCTACGGCAAAAGAGCGAGGCTTCACCCTTGAGCAACGTCAAGTGGGTATGGATGGGATAGCAGTGGTAGTCAATCCATCACTTAATGTGCCTGGTTTAACTGTTGAACAATTGCAGCAGATTTATTTAGGGAAAATTACTAATTGGAATCAAGTCGGCGGGCCAAATCTACCCATCACAGCTTTTTCTCAACGCCCAGAGGACGCAGATACAGTAATATTCCCTAACAATAGCGACTTAAAGGGGCAAGCATTTGGCTCTAATGTGCAATATGTCTACTCTGCTACAGAAGCGGTACGCCAACTCAGTAAAACCCCTGGTGGTGTGTATTACGCTTCTGCCCGTTCAGTAGTCTTTCAATGTAGCGTGAAGGCTTTACCATTGGGTAACACTTCTGGTCAGCTAATTACCCCGTATCAGGAGCCAATAGTGCCGTCTGAGCAATGTCCACGTCAGCGCAACCAGCTAAATACTCAGGCGATCAAAAATGGCAGCTATCCGATGATTGCTAATTTGTTTGTAATTATTAAGCAGAATAAAGGTTCAGAACAGCAGATTGGAAATGCTTATGCCAATCTTTTATTAACTGACCAAGGGCAAAGAGCAATTGAGCAAGCTGGTTTTGTCGGCGTTCGCTAGTAGATTTATTTGAAGGACAATTGAGCAAGCTTTCTAGAGATACCCGACTTGTTTAAGAGGTCGGGTATCTAAAAGTATAGACTTGTGCGCGATCGCGGCTATAACTGGGAACTACCAGCTTGCAGAATCTGTTGAGCAATCAGGTTTAGTTCGGGAAAAATAGGTGATACGATGCGGTCATCGCCTCTAAATTGAGTAACTCGGTATTCACCGTCAACTAATTGGTAGATAGAGATAGTAGGTTGTTTAGGATTACCGATAAACTTTTTACCACCGATAGCTAAATAATCAACAATCCAATATTCTTTTATCCCTATTTGTTCATATTCACCTAGCTTTTTATAATAATCATCCCGCCAGTTAGTACTAATAACTTCAATCACTAAAGGGATAGAATCGGCAAACTCAACCGTAGAATATTTCTGCCAAAGTGGCTCTAATTTTAAAGCAGGACGGTTGAGTAATAGCAAGTCTGGAGAATAGCAGGACTGACTAATAGCAGATTTAACTAATGCTGTTTTTGGGATGAAATAAGGTAGACCATTGCGAACGTACTCAACGGCAATTTTTTCAACCAAAAACCCGACAATATCTTCATGATCTCCTGCTGGTTGTGCCATTTCAACAATCACGCCATCATGTAATTCATACCTTCCACCTTCAGGACGCCAGGCTGCAAAATCTTCAAAGGTTACTAATTTGGGTATAGCTTGAGTCATAAATTGCCTACCTTAGCTTATATAGGACTTACGCAAAAATTGCTAAAAACCTTAATTTATCGAACCGCCAAGACGCCTTCGCGAAGCGTCTCGAAGAGAAAAGCGCCGAGAATTCGTAGAGTATGCGTAAGTCCTATTATATATTGCAAACATTTTTAGTCATTATCATTAGGTTTTTCATCACAGATTGTTTAAATCGCTACTTCCTTTTAATTATTCTGCATTGCTGTGACAAGTTTCTCTAAATTTTGACGAACAGTAACACTACGGTGATGATTTACACCCCAGACTCGTTCGCAAATATCTAAAGCTTGCAAATAAAGCGGTTTTGCTTCACCGTAACGTCCAGTTGCACGATAAATTTCTGCCAGATTATTCAGACTTTCGGCAACATTAGGATGATTTTCTCCTAATAGGTGCTTATCAAGTTCTAAGGCTTTTATACATAAGGATTCTGCTTCATGATAACGTCCCTGTTCCCTGTACATATAACCCAAAGCGTAGATCGTATCTGCTAAAAGCGGATGCGCTTTTTGTAATACACGCTGCTTGAGTTCCAATGATTCTAAAAACAAAGATTCCGCTTCACTGTAGCGTCCTTGAGCGCGGTATATTAAACCTAAATTGTGCAAATCTGTGGCAACATCAGGATTTTCTTCTCCCAAAAATCGCTTATCTAATTCTATTGCTTGTTGCGATAAAGGTTCAGCTTCACTGTAACGTCCTTGATGATAATAAAGTAGCGCTAAATTATTTAGTATAAGAGCGAAAGAAAGATGATTTTCGCCAACCAGACGTTTTTCAAGTTCTAATGATTGCAAATACAGGGGTTCTGCTTCGTCATAACGTCCTTGTTCATCATATAGTAATGCCAAATTGTTCAGACTGACGGCAACATCGGCATGGTTTTCTCCCCATAGTCTTTTTCTCAGTTCTAAAGCTTGTTGATATAGAAGTTCCGCTTTATTATATTGCCCAGTTGATTTGTAAAGTCCTGCCAAATTATTCAGGCTAGTGGCAAAAGCCGGATGATTTTCTCCTAACAGGCGTTTCCTCAGTTCTAAAGCTTGTTTATATAAGGGTTCGGCTTCAGCATAGTTTCCGATTGCACGATATATTCCTGCTAAATTGTTGAGGCTATTAGCTAAGTCTATCTGCAAACCCAATTCATTTTGTAACTCACTCGCCTGACGCCAATATTTAATTGCTAATTCTTGTTCTTCTTGATAATTTTGAGATTCACCCCGATCTAATCTGCTGTGGTAAATATCGCCCAATCTTGAGTACAAAGTAGCCAAGGTGGGGTCTTTAGTTCCCCGTTCTTGTTCTACTTTCTCGATTAACCTTTGTAAATCTTGAATCGGTAAGAAAAAGCGATTAGTTTCATTAGTATCTGTGCTAGCTAATTCTGTATCTCGAAAAACAAAGCGGATATTTTCTAGTTCTTTACCAGGAATAGCATTTGTCTTTTTAGATTCAAACCGGAATACACCATTGCGCCAACTCCAAAAATCAGGCGCTTTTTTAATCAGGTTGACTAAAATTTGGTTAGTTACCCAAAGTACAATTGCAAACGGAAATTCGCGCAATCCTTCCCTAGTCCACTGTAAGTAACCAAAAAATTTCTCCTGCTCAGATTGCTCATTTCCCAACCTAAGAAAATACAATTGTTCAGCACCCGTCACAGTAATCACCGCTGGCTTCTGCTGACGGAGATATTCTTCTTGTTGTACCAGTTGGTTAAGAGCAGCTTTCAGGCTTGGTTCTTGACGTGCTAAAGTTACTCGATATGCACCGAAGATGGGTTGTAGTTCGGCTTCATACTGAGCAATAATCTGATCTCGAAAGCTAGCATCATCGCAAACTGCAATTAGTAAATTTAATCCCCGCTTTTGAGCTTCAATAGAAACAATTAAATCATCATACGCATCTTGATTTTCTCCTTCATCATCTAATAATTCCTCATTTAACATTAATGGCTCCCTGTCTTCTCAAGCTTTCGATAATAATTGGATGAACATCATACCAAGTTTCATCAGTGCGATATTCTAGAACATACAGCCCATGTAACAAATCTAAAAACTCTGCTTGTTTGGGGTCATTGGGCATAAATTGCTCATAAACACTCTGCAAAATATCGATATCAGTTTTTCCTAACCGTATCGAAAAATCATTGCGAATTTTATTGATTGCTTGCAAAAGAATTTTATCATCAATAATAACTTCGGCTGAAGGATTTCGCCGAATCATTCGCAAACAAATGCGACAACATTCCTTAGAAATCCGAATTAATTCTCGCAATACGCCACCACTGTAAATCACAATTTTTTCAGCCGTCTCTGGTGCGATTAATTCACTGGGAATCCGCTTTTGTAAAACTTCACCGAGAATCTTTGTTGCTTCCGGGCGAGGTTGGGCATTTGGGAAGCGATTTTTACCTTTATCAAATATTTTTAATACAGGCATTGCCACAACTTGATCGTTGGTTTCAGTGGCAATAATTGTGCTAATAAATGTTTCTCGAAGGACTGCGATCGGGATGGTGTAGATAATTTGAAAGTTAGGTTGACAGAGAGCTTTAATATTATCTCGATAAATTTCGTTAACTCTACCTAAATCAAGTTTATCTAAATCATCAATAATTACTAAAACGTTTTGTTTAGTTGCAGCTTGAATTAAAGCAGCTATTTCGTTAATTCTGGCAACTAAATCTGATAACTTGCGTTCAAATTCTTGCTTAATTTCATCCCGAACGCTTGCATCAGCTTTTAATTTAGAACTAATCAACTTTAAAAGGTCAAAACCTATACTAGCTTCTGCTTGTAAATTTAATTCTTCAGTACGAGTGCGGGTAGCAAACCACTTATAAAGAGCTTCTTTAGTAGATTGCGGAATATCAACCTTGCGGGCTTCTGCCTCTGTCATTAAATTAACTGCGATCGCAAACAGTATATTAATATGATTAACAGCCGACATTTCAATTTTGTCAGCAATAGAAAAGAGAACTACAAAATATTTATCTTGAATTTGTCGGCTGAATTCAGCTAACAAAGTAGACTTACCACATCCCCGATGTCCTGTAAAGACAATTTTGCCATCTCCATTAGGACTATCTTCTACTAATTGGTTCAGGTCTGCAATCAAATCATCACCATATTCGACTCGAAATCTTTCCATTTCGTTCCGTTCCATCAACGGGAACAGTTCGAGATTACTGTATGCTTCTTGAAAGGAGTTTAATAAGTCTTGAGACATTGGATGGTGCTGTTAACGTGCTAACTATTCATATAATGGCTCATGATCTTTGAAGCACAAGTTTAAGGTCATGTCTAAGATAGAGTATGCTTACATAACTTCTCAAATTACGTTAATAAATAACTACTAAGTGAGCGGTATGTTATGTCTTAAAAAGAGATGCCCTAGTTTCCAAGTTTTAACCTATCAATAAGTAACAGAGGTCAATAATAAATCAGACTGAATGATAGATTATACATTCGATAATTTCAACTGAATGATAGATTATACAGATAACATCCTAAAAGCTACTTAACATATAAATAAAATAAAATTTTTAGTTATAAAAATAAATTTTTAGTGTGCTTCGTCTCATTTCCATTCAGCCGATGCGATGGTAGCTGTTGTTACTATTAGTTAGTAGTCTGTCAAGGAATAATTAGCGAGTACATTCTTTGTAGAGACGGCGATTTATCGCGTCTGTCTAACGCGTCAATTTTTTAGACGCGATAAATCGCGTCTCTACATGAGATAATAAAGCTCCGCGACATCAAAACTAGCTTTTGTGACATCAAAACTAGCTTTTGCGACATCAAAACTAGCTTTTGCGACATCAAAACCAGCTTTTGCGACATCAAAACCAGCTTTTGCGACATCAAAACCAGCTTTTGCGACATCAAAACTAGCTTTTGCGACATCAAAACCAGCTTTTGTGACTTCAAAACCAGCTTTTCTCAACGGATTTCAGCAAATATACCCGCATCTATCTAATTGGCTCATGCCATCCAATGCTTTTATAATTCTGTAACTTCACTGTGGCTGGTGCATCTGCCTATTGCGTACCTTGATGATATATAAATAACTCAGTGTATCAAATCGGGGTTATTTATAAATTAATCCAAATAGGAAAACTATATGCAACGGAAACGAAACTCCATCTCACTGACTAAAGCTGAACGACGGATTGAAGGAATGCAGACAATTAACCCTGAGTTAGACTTTAGTAATGGGTTTTCAATTGCTACTTACAACATTAAAGTAATTGAGTTACGAGAAAAGTTAGCCGCTTATAATCAAGCACAAATAATAGTAGATAAGACACACAATGCATTAATAGAAGCAGAACGAGAGTTGAATACTTATTCTGAGCAAATGCTGTTAAATGTTGCATCTTGCTATGGCAAAAATAGTGATGAATATGGGATGGCTGGTGGAACGCGCAGGTCAGACCGCAAGAAACCACGCCCAGTAGTAAAGCAAACAGTGACATCTGTGAAGTAATTGTTTGGACTCGCCGCTTCTTTAAATAGGGGTGCGTTGACCTTTGTGACAACGCACCACAATCGTATATCCTACCGCTTAACTTCTGAAGCCTCTCCAGAGACTTTTGACATCCCAAAATCGAATGCTGAGTGCGATCGCAAATAGGCTAAAGGCATTGTCAAACCCCAAATTAGACTTAATCGTAGGTTGGGTTGAGGAATGAAACCCAACATCTACTTTAGTTTATTAGATTGCCTCTCACTCATTTCTTAACTCACATCTCAATAGCAATAAATTGACGGTATCCTTTATACCAATACTTTGGTATAAAAAGCGAAATTCAACCATCATAAAATGAACACAATGCAATGCCGAGCGACAATCTAAGGTGGCACTTACTTTTTTACACTCGTAACATATAAAAGACAAAAACTATTATGCTTACCTAGGTGTCGCTGTAGGAATTGGCAAAGGTGTCTCTGTCGGAAGTGGCAAAGGTGCCTCTGTGGGAATCGGGAAAGGTGTCTCTGTAGGAATCGGCAAGGGTGTTTCTGTCGGTGTTGATTTGACTGGTTTTTCTAATGCAACATTGAGGTTGTAATTGCTTTTAGCAGCTCCTGGAACCAGTGTTAACTCAATAGTATATCTACCTGTAACCAACAATATGCCTTGATAGGCTGTTACTTTTTGGGCGTTAATATCAATTGGTTGTTGATTGGGACTTAAGGCTGTTAGCAAAACACTGCTTCTGGGGTCAATAAACGCAGTTAACTTATCACCTTTCTGTCCAAAAAAAGCGTACTTAATTATTTGATCTGTTTTGAGAGTATCTTTAATTGTGGCTGTGTTATTAGATGCTTTCAGATCGAGGCGCTTACTAGATACAACAGGTTGATTATTAGTAGGTGTAGGTGTTGGTGTAGTTGTTCCTGAATCAGACCGCCAAAGGCGGGGTACTGCAATTGTCAAAAACAACCCAGCAACTGCAAATCCAGCAGTTTGAATTAAACGTCGCCGTGACCAGTTAGATAATATTAGTTTTTTGGATGGCGTTGAAGGTGTTGCAAATTGTCCCGCGCCAGAAGTTTGAGTATTAGTAATAGAGGATGGTGAGGTTAATTTGGGAGTTGGAATTTGAGAAGGTTTACTTATAGGTGTATTTGTGACTGACTTAGATGCTTGTAGAATTGTTTGCTGAGGTAAATCAGGAATTGCAGAACTATTTCGCAACCGCTCAATTCTTTGTAAACCTCTCACCGCATCCATATCTTGCCCTGAAGCCGCAGCTAATACCCGAATCCATAATTGCTCTGCTAAATCTAAACTCCTGTTTACTTCTGCTTGGTAAGCATCATTTTTCAATGTGGCGATATCCACTAGAGTTGCATATCGTGGCACAAGTATTAGGTGGGATTTATTCACAGGTTCAGCAATAAGATAAGGCGTTTGCCTTGTATTCTTATACTGGCGAACCAGTTCAGGCACGCGAAACTTGAGATATTGATCCAATCGTTCAACAGTAGCGCATTTACCTTGAATTCCTAACCCTTCTAGTAATGCTCTGGTAAAAGCACCTTGTTGTAAAGCATCAATTTCATAAGAATACTCTTGGGGAATACAAGAAAAAATGCTGATAACTCCTTGCTGACGTGCTTCTTGTGCGGTTTGTCGCCCAATTCCTTCACCTGTTTTTTTGCCTTCATTGCGACAAGCATCCAGAATCAAGACAACGTTATCAGCACCACAGCGACGCAGACGTTCACTGACAAAGTTAATCGCAATTGCTGTGTTTTCAATATCTTCTGGATCGCCATCACAGGGCATGAGATAATCACGGTCAGCGTATCTTATCCCATGACCACTGAAGAAAAACCAAAAATTATCCCCTGCTTCCATAAAGGGATTGTCAAATAACTGACGCAAGATTCGCAGCAAGTTAGTGCGAGTTGGACGAGTCGATTTTCCAGCAACATTAGGGGAGTCATCAGAGAAGAAGAAAATCCGCTCAAATCCTGCCTCATTCCCCAGAAACTCCTGCATTAACTGTGCATCTCGCTTTGCATAGTTTAGCGGTTGCAGATAATCATACTGGTTAATTCCGATCGCGATCGCCCAATTTTTTGCCATCTCACCCTGGTTCTTGGCGCTTAAACTTCAGCTTAATCGCTCCTTTACTCCCAGCTTTGACACCACTGCCAATTAATTTAACTTCCCCATCTGCACTAATTTCTACCGATAACTCAATTTCATCTAGCTGCATCTTGGAGTTGACTTTTGCTTGCTGTTCAGCTTGACTAAATAAACTTGTCACTAATTTAAGAAAGTGACTCATATTTTGCTCTAATGTTTGAGCGCTAACCTTAACGGCATCTCCTACCCCTTTGCTACCAGTACTTTCCCTGATAGTTTCGTCTCCCCAACTGCGTGTATTAGTACTCACGCCTTTAGCACCATCAGGAATCGATATTTGCGGCACTTCATCCGTCACAATCCAAATGCCGTCGTTTTGGGGTGTTTCTGACATATTACTTTAAATATTTAGATTAAATTGTCCCACAAATATAAATACAACGGTAGAGATAGCGATTCCGATTACTAAGAAATCTCACTGAGCATTTTAGCGATCGCACTCAAATTATCTCAGATTGGGTGCGATGTCTACGACGGGCTTTGCCTACGCTTTCCCTAAATAGTCCAATCAAAAATCTAAATATCTGTAATCCAGTCTTAAGTACAATTATTTGATAACTTTCAGTATCTTTACAACCCCATGATCAAACCCGCCGATGTCAGCACCAAACGCTTAATTAGCCTTGCACCTGATAACTGGGTAAAATGGGTAACGCAAATTCCTGATATTGTTGCTGGCGAAATTCTCAACTCAGAATTTCAGTGGATAAGTCGAGAAAGTGATGTTTTAATCCGTGTCGAAAGTCCCCAGTATGGAAAATTTCTCGTTCTTAACGAATTACAACTGCGCTATAAACCAGAAATGCCGCGCAGGATGCGTGCCTACGCAGCACTCGCAGAAGAAAAATATAATTTGCCAACGTATCCAGTACTAATTAATATCCTCAAGGCAAGTGATGCTGAAATACCTACAAGTTACGCATTAAATATTGCTGGGTTACGTGCTATTCAAGATTACCGTGTCATTAACCTGTGGGAAGTTGATGTAAACATTGCCTTTACACAACCATTACCATCACTACTTCCATTTGTACCTATCCTCAAAGGAGGTGATAACGAGTCTACGATTCGGGACGCATTGCGAATATTACGTGCAGATGAACAATTGAATCAACTAGAAACAGTATTAGGATTTTTTGCTACCTTTGTATTAGATAGTGCAATAGTTCAACAAATTCTGAGGTGGGATATGGCACTTTTAGAGCAGTCGCCTTGGTATCAAGAAATTTTTAGCAAAGGGGAAGAACGAGGAGAAGCACGCGGAGAACTGCGAGGAAGAAAAGAAGAGTTATATTCAGGAATTGAATTAGCATTAGAAATTAAGTTTGGCAATCAAGGTTTAGAATTGATGCCGATAATCTCTGAAATTACGGATTTACAGAAATTAAAAACAATTCAACAGGCAATTAAAACTGTAAATACAGCTAATGAATTACAGCAAATTGTGTCAACTGACGTTATATAAAAACACCAAAAACATAACCCCTCTCCGCCACCGGAAAGGGGTTAATCACTGCCGAAACCACTATCTTGTACAGACGCGATTCATCGCGTCTCTAGTCAGCAATCTCTAATAAGCGTCTTGCAACTCGTAGAAATCAGGCGAGATGTAATCCTTCCGCAAAGGCCAACCTACCCAATCTTCCGGCATCAAAAGCCGCTTGAGATTTGGGTGTCCTTCGTAGATAATGCCGTACATATCGTAAGACTCGCGCTCTTGCCAATCTGCGGTTTTCCAAATCCAGTACACAGAAGGCACTACGGGGTTTTCCCGTGGTAAGAACACCTTAACTCGAACTTCTTCGGGGCGATCGCTATTATCACCGACTTTAATCAAGTGATACATACTCACCAATTCTTGTCCTGGGCCAAGGTCAATACCACCTTGACACTGGAGATAATTAAACCCATAAGCATAAAGGGCTGTAGCGGTGGGAAGCAAGAAATCTGCCAGCACCTTAATTATCTCTACACCATTCTTATCTGGTGCTAAAAACTCATGGTCAAAACCATTTTCCGTCAACCACTGGGAAACTTTACCCGCTTGTACCAATGCCTCTTCTTTCGCTGCTGGTACTGGTTTAGATTCTTCTTCAGCCACGGGTTTGTTCCTCCTTTTGCGCCTTTTCTGTCAGCAGTGCAGGTGGTATTGGCATACCAATCGCTTCCGCCAATTCCTTCGGTGGTGCATAGCGAGTGTCTGACTGCAAATACTTACCAGTTAAGATTTCTTCTACTGGCTTCAAATTATGAGTCGTGCTGTAATAGCGGTGAGTTTGCTTAATTTTATCCCGCTCTTGAATCGACTCATTGGAGATTTTCTTCCGCAGCTTAATGATTGCGTCAATAATTGCTTCGGGACGGGGAGGACAACCAGGTAAGTACACATCCACAGGAATCAGTTTATCGACTCCGCGAACGGCTGTAGGGGAATCAACGCTGAACATCCCGCCAGTAATTGTGCAAGCACCCATCGCAATTACATACTTTGGCTCTGGCATTTGTTCATAAAGACGCACCAGTTGTGGAGCCATCTTCATCGTGATAGTCCCTGCCGTAATAATTAAATCGGCTTGGCGAGGGCTAGAACGGGGAATTAGCCCAAAACGGTCAAAGTCAAATCGGGAACCAATTAAAGCTGCAAACTCAATAAAGCAGCAAGCAGTACCAAATAACAACGGCCACAAACTAGAAAGCCGCGCCCAGTCGTAGAGGTCATCAACCGTCGTCAAAATGACGTTTTCTGAAAGGTCTTGAGTGACATTGGTACGCTCAATGGGGTTGATGATTCGTTCTTTACCCTGGGTTGTTAAGTTAGAATTCAAGACCATTCCAAAGCTCCTTTACGCCATGCGTAAACTAAAGCGACTACAAGAATTGCAATAAAGACTAGCGCTTCAATAAAAGCCAATAGCCCCAAACGGTGGAAAGCTACCGCCCAAGGATACAAGAATACAGTCTCCACATCAAAGACGACGAAGACCAGAGCAAACATGTAGTAACGGATGTTGAACTGAATCCAGGCTCCCCCGATAGGTTCCATACCAGATTCATAAGTGGTGCGACGTTCTGGGGCGTAACCACTGGGTCGTAGGAGCTTGGAAGCTGAGAGCGCTAAGGCAGGTACTAGGCTACAGATGATGAAAAAGCCTAGAAGGTACTCGTAACCGCTGAGGACAAACACAATGAGTATCTACCGCTTATGGAGTATTTTAAGTAGTGAGTTTTGAGTGCTGAGTGCTGAGTGCTGAGTGCTGAGTGCTGAGTAGGGAATCTCACTCCTTTACTCAGAACTTTCGGAACTCGGAACTGTTTTACTCAACGCCCAATCCCTTAACTGCGTAACTTTCTTTTACATTATATCTGTTTGGTTTTTCTGAAATCTGGGAAACAGACGGACTTCAAGTATTTGATTCACTTTTGCTAGTGATAGAAAAGTCTAACAATTATGTCATAATTTTTAACGTATATTTAAGATTTCTTCTCTGCGAGGCCTTAGCCATGAGCGAACCAGTTGTTGAGACTCCGGTGTTAGACCGCTACGAGTGTCGCGCCTGCGGTTATGTTTACGAACCTGAGAAGGGAGATGACAAGCATGATATTCCTTCCGGGACACTCTTTGCAGAACTCCCTATAAATTGGCGCTGTCCAGTTTGTTCTGCTAAAAAGACCGCTTTTGCTAACATCGCTCCTGCCGGTACTGCATCCGGCTTTAAAGAAAATCTCGGTTATGGTTTGGGTGTTAACAACCTAACGCCAACCCAAAAGAATATCCTAATTTTTGGTGCTTTGGCTCTTGGGTTCTTGTTTTTTATCAGTCTTTACGGCTTACAATGACAGCCTTTAAGCAATTCCAAATAACGCTCTCTACCAAAGGCTTTACACTGCGCTAACAAAATTCAAAATGAAAAAGCCAGGACTTTACAGCATCCTGGCTGCCAACTTCTACAAAAATTTAGAAATAACTAAGAAATACTGATGCATTCAATTGTGAAAGGTTGGCAACGAATATTTGCCTTGTTAATAGTAGTCGTGATGTGCATAGGCTGTAGCCAAGTTCCCTCTGTTAGCTACAACCCTTGGAAAGTAATTTCTGTGCCAACAGACTCGAATTTATTGGATATTGCCTTTACTGATAACCTTGAGCATGGCTACTTAGTCGGTAGCAATGCCACCCTATTGGAAACTAATGACGGTGGTAATACCTGGAAACCAATAACACTGCAACTGGATGAGCAGAAGTATCGCTTCGACTCAGTAAGTTTTGCAGGTAAAGAAGGCTGGATTGCCGGAGAGCCTGGACTGTTACTACACACGACCGATGAAGGTGCTTCTTGGTCACGTATCCCCCTGAGCGAAAAGTTACCAGGTAGTCCGATCGCAGTTAAGGCACTGGCAGATAATACAGCTGAAATGGCTACTAATGTCGGAGCCATATATAAGACGACAGACGGCGGTAAAAACTGGAAAGCCCAGGTGGAATCAGCAGTGGGTGTAGTACGTAACTTGGAACGTTCTGCTGATGGTAAATATATTGCGGTTTCTGCTAAGGGTAGTTTCTACTCGACTTGGGAACCAGGGCAAGATGCTTGGGTACCTCATAACCGCAATAGTTCTCGGCGGTTAGAAAACATGGGTTTTACGGAGAATGGGCAATTGTGGTTGCTAGCTAGAGGAGGTCAAGTTCAGTTTAGCGATCCAACTAAACCTGAAGAATGGCAAAAGGCACAATATCCAGAGTTATCGACCAGTTGGGGTTTACTGGATTTGGCATATCGTACACCCAATGAAATTTGGGTAGGTGGCGGTAGCGGTAATTTGCTACGCAGTGCCGACGGTGGCAAAACCTGGGAAAAAGACCGTGACATAGAAGAAGTTGCGGCTAATTTGTACAAGATTGTGTTCTTAGAGCCAGAGCGGGGATTTATAATTGGCGATCGCGGCGTTTTGCTCAAATATCTACCAAACCCTGAAACAACTTCCCCAGAGGCGGCTTAGGTTTAGTGAGGCAGAGGAGCAGGGGAGGCAGGGGAAGAATGCTTAATGCCCAATGCCCCATACCTAATTTCTGAGAAGAACGTTGCAACTTGTAACTCTTTCTTAACTTTGTAGGATAATAAACTCAATAACACTCTATGTATAAGGTAGGGATCTAAATGTCAGGTACCACTGGAGAACGTCCGTTTTCGGACATTATTACTAGCGTTCGTTACTGGGTAATTCACAGCATCACCATCCCAGCATTATTTATTGCTGGTTGGCTATTTGTCAGCACCGGACTGGCTTATGATGCTTTTGGTACACCCCGTCCCAACGAGTATTTCACACCAGCGCGGCAGGAAGTGCCCATTGTGAAGAACCGTTTTGAAGCTAAAAAACAAGTTGAAGAATTTATTGGAAAGTAGTTTGAGATCATGACTAGCGGAAACAACATCAATCAACCAGTTACCTATCCAATTTTTACCGTTAGATGGCTGGCAGTACACACTTTAGGTGTACCAACTGTATTCTTTTTGGGCGCGATCGCCGCAATGCAATTTATTCAACGTTAGGAGCAACTATGGCAGAAAGATCGCCCAATCCCAATAATCAGCTGGTTGAATTAAACCGGACTTCGCTATACCTGGGACTACTACTAGTTTTCGTTCTGGGGATTCTGTTTTCCAGTTACTTCTTTAACTAATTGGAACTACTTGTTGTTAGTCTTTGTTTATTGAACGTGTGTTGATTTGTTGTTAAGGGAGGAGAGAAGCTGTGTCTGGAAGTGGGAGAATTCCCCTGTGGGTCGTCGCTACGATCGCAGGTTTAGGTATAATTACAGTCTTGGGCATTTTCTTTTATGGTGCCTACGCCGGACTCGGTTCTTCGATTTAACATTAGTTAGTTTGAACCGAATACTATAAGTTAGAACTTTCTAGCATTTGTTGAGAAATCAACGTTAAAAAAACCGCCTGTCTCTATGAGATGGGCGGTATTAATTTTGGTCATTTGTCATTTGTCCTTTGTTTTTTGCAAATGACTAATGATATCATGTCCGCTTGATTGCTTATTAAACCCGAAGAACCGCACTCCGCCAAAGCTGTGCTTTGTCTCCCCTCCCCGCCTGCGGGGAGGGGGTTGGGGGTGGGGTTATTTTATTATGGGTAATTTGGCGGACATGATATGACTAATCACTACATCAGTATCAGTTGATATCGCTGATATCATCGCTTTCAATGTATAAAAACAGAAACGCGAAGATCGCTCCTGGCAAAACCCAACCAATTATGGGCACGAAGATAGCAGACAAGTACGAAGTACTAGCCAAGACAGTAGGTAAAAAAGAAGTTGCCATAGTAAAGGTTCCTATGAAATCACACTACAATTCAAGATGAGCTTACTGCAATTCCTGCCAAATTTTTGAAATTCTTTCATATTTTTAACACAGGGAGATGGGGAGCAGGGGAGCAGGGGAGCAGGGGAGAGTTCAAATACCAAGTTCTTTCTCCTCTGCCCCTCTGCACCTCTGCCCCCTGCACCTCTGCCTCTTGTGCCCAATACCCAATACCCCTCATACCTGAGTTACATACCCAGGAGTTCATCTAGTTGCAAGCTTGGCAAGTCTGGAGGAATCACGGTTCGCACTATTGTGACTTTGTGACTCTCCTGTTGGGTTGTTAGATCGAGTGCGATCGCTCCTAAGCGAATTTCCAAACAGCCAAAGGGAATGTTTAATTGCGTCATCACTTCCAAATTTCCCGACGCATTAGGAAGTAAATTTGTCAATAAATGGGGACCATCTAGTAAGTAGCGAGTTTGATAATCTTCAAGCCATAACTTGACAACAACTTGCAGAGGTACTTCTGGCAGTACTACGCGCACTATGATAGACTTGCCAGCAATTAATTCGCCTTCTGGTACATACAAATGTGGAGTTGGCAAAGGCTCAGTGGCTGCCGCAATTATAGGTAAGGAAGAAGATGAATATAACAGTGGTTGCTCCTTTTCTTCAAAGGTGTAACTTCCAGTTGTATCGCCTTCCAGTTCGCTATCTGTATCATCTACAACAATTTCTTGCGCCAACCAAGCTGACGCTATATTTATTTTTATTGGAGGNGGAGGGGGCGGTACTTGTGTTAACAGAGCCGATGAGATTGTTGGTTCTTCTAGTAATTTTTCTATTTCCGTATCTTCTCCAATCCCCAGTTCTATTTCCTGCGCTGTGTCTATATCTTCCCTAAAGTTCTCCAGTTCAGGAGCCAACTCTTCACCTTCTTCCCATGTCTCTTGTCCCTGGCGCGTTTCAGTCAGGAGAAGTTGTGAACTGCTCAAACCTTCGTTCAGATTATTCTCTGGGTTGGCATCTAGGTTTAACAGCAAGTTAACATCAACATTCGCATTATTCGCATTTTCTGCACTAGGAGAAAGGGGTATCTGCTGTGGTGGAACATAGTTATTGTCATCTTGAGGTTGCAGATCGTTAATAGATTCAGGCAAAGAGTATCCTTGGCTCTGCATCCACTTCCTGAGCAGAGGAGATGAATAAAGGTTTCCTGTTGTAATTAATTGTGCATTTTGGGTGGCTACTACTTCAGAAACAGATTCTTCCTGGAATTGTAAGTTTTGGAAGGCTTCGACTTCAGAAACAGATTCTTCCTGGAATTGTGCGTTTTGCGAGGCTATTACTTCAGAAACAGATTCTTCCTGGAATTGCGAATTTTCTGAGGCTTCGACTTCAGAAACAGATTCTTCCTGGAATTGTGCATCACCTACTACTAATTCAGGTATATTTTCATCTTCAGCCACACCTGCGTCCAACTTTGGCAAGTCTTCAGCCGCTTGAACTTCTAATGCATCTGGAGGAACATTGTTTTTTACTTTTTCTTCAGCATCATCTAGCGAAGCTTGTAGCCGTTTCAAGTATGGCAAAGTAGTCTCAAGTATTGGCATTCGACGTTGCTTGATGACCAACTGCTCTAAGTTGATGGCGGCTATAGTAGCATCCTTTTCTACAAGCTCCTCCGGTGTCTGTAGTTCTGCGACAACATCTGAGGGGATGTTGGCATCACTTTGAATAGGGGGCAGTTTTGGTAATTGAGGCAACGAAATACTTGAATTCTTGAACTTAGATGTCCGCAGGTTGGCTTCTCGCAGAACTTGCAGGTTAATTTGCGCTGGTAAAGGTGTGTTTGGAGATAGATGAACTATCTGAGACTGGTCTGTTTTTGGGGTCTTGACCAGATTTAATAGTTTCAAATCGAGCTTAACAGGCGTCTCTGTTTCTGTGAAAGCAGCAGATGAGTCCGATGGTGTTATGGGGTCATTTAAAAATATATTGGATTTTGCTGCGGCTGTGATTGCCAGTAATTCTGTTACATCTGCTGTAATGGTGAAGGACTGGGTGGCTAACGGCATGACTTCACCGCCATCGGCGAATTTACCATACAAACTGATATCTGCCAAAATTAGCTTGGATTCACAATCAGCAGGAATATCAATTGAGGTATTGATGCTAAAGGGCAACTCCTTATCTGATAAGGGTTGCCGTACTTTGGTCAAGATTTTCAAGTTTTTGGGCGATCGCAGTTCAATTTCTACTTCAAGCGCCCGCAAGCTTTTTGGAGATGATGTTTCATCCCAATCTAGATTTGTCTTTTCTTGGAATTCTATGTACCCGTTGATTATAAGAGCTTGTCCCCAACGAGCAATATAATTATCCTGACTTAAAGTTAGCAGTAATGGTGGCGGTAGTTGTGTTGCCGAAGAATCTGTAACCTTTTCATCTTTGGGCAACAGTTCAGAGGTGGGTAAAGCTAAATCTATTAAATTTTGTAAAATATGCTCTGCCGTCTCTCCTTTGAGCCATACAGGACTTACAGGCTGATCGATAACTATATCTTCATCTTCTTCCGTTTCATCTAGTGCAACAGTGGTAACAAGGTTGCCATCTGTAGTAATTGCCAGTTCTTCAGAAACTGCGATCGCATTATCTAGCTCAATTACAGCTTCTGCTGGGGCATTAGATTCCAAGTTCTCTTCATCTGGCGCAACAGTGAGGTTGCCATCTGTAGTAATTGCCAGTTCTTCAGAAACTGCGATCGCATTATCTAGCTCAATTACAGTTTCTGGTGGGACATGAGATTCCAGGTTTTCTTCATCTGGCGCAACAGTGAGGTTGCTATCTGTAGTAATTGCCAGTCCTTCAGAAACTGCGATCGCATTATCTAGCTCAATTACAGTTTCTGGTGGGACATGAGATTCCAGGTTTTCTTCATCTGGCGCAACAGTGAGGTTGCCATCTGTAGTAATTGCCAGTCCTTCAGAAACTGCGATCGCTTTCTCAAACGTAAATAACGTAATTGCCGTTTCTGCTGGGGCATTAGATTCCAAGTTTTCAGAAACAGTATCTAGGCGATCGTCAGGTGAACTCGATCCTAAATTTTTCCTCGGCTCTCTCTCTGCTAACAGCGAGAAGACTTGCACTTGCACGCTGTATTGCCAAGATTTACCGAGCAAATCCGACATCAAATCGCCGGAACACCGCAACTCCCAAACTCCCGGTTGGAAGTAGGTAAAAGGAATTACCGCCATTATGCCTTCTGAATTAGTGCGACGCGATCGCTTGAAAATTCGCCGCGTTGGTTGAACTTCCTCAGTTGAAGAGTGAGTTACCCGCACTTCCACGTCTGTATTAAGAAGGTTAGAACGAGCCAAAACTCTATACTGTCCTTCCAAAATTTCCAAATTTGGCGATTCTAGGATATGCCACGAGCGAGCGCCTTGTTTCTGTATCAGAAATTGCCAGTGTTCCATTGTAAGTGATGCCCAGACCGACGAGCCGCTGAGTAATATTGTGTATTAACTTGCTTGCAAGTTTACCTCAGTATTTTAGAAATGCCTCACTTAAATGGCTATCAAGTTAACTCAATTTTACTGACTTGACTTCCCACCCTTTAACTACTCACCTCAAGGGAATTTCAATAAGTCGCCGTGTTGCTTGTGTGTAAAGCTTTTGTTGTTTTCTGAATATTAAGTTTGACACATCCTAGTGCTAAATTAACAGGGATGCAATGGATACCGTTAGTTGTCTTTGCTCAACTTAGTGCAACAAATTTTGTATTATTTTTTACTAAGATTTCCATTTTGCAATAGACACAACGTACAATAAATTTAAATTCACTTGAGAATTGTTATTGAATTGTAATTGCCCACATTTTTGCTACAAAGAGGTAGGATGTGGCTCTTAAGTGTTCTCTGCGATCGCCCAAGTTAGGCGCAAAGCCCATCGCAAATCACAACACTTAACCACGCAAAACGCATCCAATCTATCTGAAGTGGCTCTTTAAACCGCTACAAAACACGTCTTCCCCGGAGTGAAATGTGGGTTGACAATGAGGATTTACAGGAGGGATTCGATGCTAGTCATTTTAATGGACGAGCAAATCCTTGCCCCTGAGCAAGTTTGCCAGTCTTGTTTACTCGCTGACGGGAGCGGTCAACCCCGTTGGCGTGGGGGTCGACTGCGCTGTGGTCAAGCCATTCGCAAACTTACTCAACAGCAGCCAGACCAGTATGAGTGCATGATGGGCTTTCGCATCGCCCATATAGAATAGTTGAATTTCTCAGCAAGACCTGCAACTGCGTTATCCTAAGCTCAAGTAACTATTAAAATTTAACCACAGGAGAACGCATAATGTCTTGGCGCGGGTCTACAACAGTTTCAGATCGGATTTTTGCTTCCTTACCTTATTTGCTTCCTCTAATTGAAGTTTTTGTATTTGGTAGATATTTGCTCTCAGAGTTTCCACCATTACAACTACTGTTTCTACCGCTTCTGCCATTGTTGAGAATTTACTACGGCGTGCGTTATGCAGGAATGATTATTTTCTTTGCTTTATTTTTGCTGGTAGTAAGAAACGAAAAAATTAGTCACTTTATTCGTTTCAACACCATGCAAGCAATCCTTTTGGACATCATTATCTTTTTGTTTAGCATCCTAACTGATGTTGTAGGACTAGTTCCCTCTGGTGGTTTTGCAATCCAAACCCTATCCACAACCATTTTTATTGGCATAGTGGGAGTAGTCGCATATTCAGTCATCCAGTCTGTGAGCGGACGTTATGCAGAAATTCCAGCGATTTCCGATGCAGTGTATATGCAAGTGCGTTAGTTAACGGGCCGCTACGGTATTTTCCAGGCGACCGATACCTTCAATTTCTACGCGGACGCGATCGCCTGGATGCAAAGCGCTTACACCCTCCGGCGTACCTGTAAGCACCAAATCACCAGGGAGTAGCGTCATCACCTGACTGATGTAGGAAACTAAAACATCGGGGGAAAACACCATCTGATCAATACAGGCAGATTGGGCTGGATTAGCGTCGTCATTTACAAAAGTCTGCAATCTTGCTCCTGGATTTAATTCCCGGACAATCCAAGGCCCCAAGGGACAAAAAGTATCAAAACCTTTGGCTCGCGTCCATTGACCATCTTGTTTTTGTAAATCCCGCGCTGTTACGTCATTGGCAATGGTGTAGCCCCAAATTTTGGTTTGGGCTACCTCTGGCGTACATTCAAAGGCATAATCGCCAATCACTAGAGCTAACTCTCCTTCATAGTCAACTCTATGGGACTGGGGAGGATACTTAATTTCCCTTTCCGATGGAATGATCGACGTAGGTGGCTTAAGAAAGATTAGTGGCTCAGAAGGTACTGGAGTTCCCATTTCGGCTGCATGATCTGCATAATTCTTACCCACCGCCACAATCTTTGAGGGAGCGCAGGGAGCCAGAATTTGGTAATTTTCTGGTGTCAAAGTTAAATCAGTGGGTTGTCCATGTAACCAGGGTGGAGCATCTAGCACCTGCACATTCAGGGATAGCTGTAGTAACCCATAGTAAATCTGTCCTTCTGGATTTTGAATTCGCACGTAGCGCTGCGCCATAATCTTGATGAATATCCTTCTGCGATTAGAAACTGTGAGCGTAGTAGCAATCGTCAGTTAGCTGTTTAGCGAACCGATTGAGCCTTGAGCAAAAAAGCGATCGCTATAAGATGTCCTTAAAGAAAGATACCCCTTAGCATAGATATTGTGAAAGAAATATCGGGGTTGCCTCNNNACCTAGTTT